>JAXDBN010000243.1:0-3846 GCA_034678805.1 Syntrophomonadaceae bacterium | reverse complement strand
TGCTCGGGATCAGTATAACTGCTCTCGGCGGCGCTGACTTTGACCGCATCTTCCACCCCGGCCAATCGTCCTAATTCCGCTTCCACCACCGCGCCCCGGTCATGGGCATACTCGACCACCTTTTTGGTCAGGGCGATATTTTCTTCAAAAGTGTGCTTGGAACCGTCAATCATCACCGAGGTGAATCCCCCGTCCACACACGCCTTGCAGATCTCGAAATCCTCACCGTGATCCAGGTGCAGGCAGATGGGCAAGCCGGTTTCTTCCAAGGCAGCCTCGACCAGCTTCATCAGGTAGACGTGGCGGGCGTATTTGCGGGCCCCGGCCGACACCTGCAGGATCAAAGGAGCTTTTTCCTCTTGGGCGGCCTCGACAATACCCTGGATGATCTCCATATTGTTGACGTTGAACGCGCCCACCGCACATTTCCCATAAACCTTTTTGAACATTTCCGCTGTTGTAACTAGTGGCATACTCATTTCCTCCCGATATTTCTATTAGTATGTATATTTTGCCAGCTTATTACTACTATTTTAGTCTTCTCAGTTTTGCCGGGCAACTGGAAGCTGAGGCATGGGCGTTGTCAAAGGGACACATTTTTCTAATCAAATTTTAATCTTGGCTTAAGCATCCTCTAACCCCCTGATTTTATACTGCAATTGTCAATAAAATTTAGGGGGAATACAAGATGGCAGTCAGTTTGGAATCGATCGAACTATTAAGGGAAAAGACCCGGGTAAGTTATGAGGACGCCAAGCTAGCCCTGGAAGCCTGCGATGGTGACATCGTGGAAGCCCTGGTCTACCTGGAAAAACAGGGCAAGATCAAACCGCCCCAGAAAGAGGAACCGCCCAAAGAGGGTTTTGGCGCTACCCTGAAAAAGCTGATCAAAGCCAGCAACGAGACCAGGTTCATAGTCAGCAAGAAAGGAAATCCTATTATCAACCTGTCCCTGACCATCGTTATCCTGGTGACCCTGTTTGTACCGCCCCTGACCATAATCGGTTTGCTGTTGGCCCTGTTCAGCGGTCACACCTTCCGTATGGAACGGCCCAACCACGCCGAGCTCAAGATCAACAAGACCTTCGACGATGTATCGGCGGCAGCGGCCAAAGTCAGTGCCCAGGTATCCGATGCCATGAAAGATATCTAGACCCGGCCGTTTTTGGGGCAGGTCATCTTGTGTATCGGCGCGGATTGTGTAAACATTAAATGCAGCATAAGGATATGAATTCTGCTTGATTTATTTCGATACAGCTGAGAGGGTCAAATGGCTAACGAAAAGATACTGATCATAGAAGATGAAGTCAAGATAGCCCGTTTTATCGAGCTGGAACTAATCCATGAAGGCTATGGCGCGGAAGTGGAGACAGACGGCCGCCAGGGCCTGGAAAGAGCTGCCGGTGGCGATTTCGATCTGATAATCCTGGATGTGATGCTGCCCTCTTTGAATGGGATGGAGGTTTTGCGGCGTCTGCGGCAGACGGCCCAGACGCCGGTGATTATGCTGACCGCCAAGCACGAGGTGACCGACATAGTTATGGGGCTGGACATCGGGGCCGATGATTATATAACCAAACCCTTTGCCATCGAAGAACTTTTGGCCCGGATCCGGACCGCCTTGAAGCGCAAAGGCCTGACCCGGGTGTCCGACCTTATCCGCTTGGGTTCCCTGAGCATGGACCTGGGCCGGCACTCGGTCAGTTATGATAATGAGGAGCTGGACCTGACCAAAAGAGAATATGACCTGCTTAAATTTTTGGCCCAGAACCAGAATATAGTGCTCACCCGGGAACAGATCCTGGATAATGTCTGGGGCTATGGTTATTACGGCGACACCAATGTGGTGGACGTTTACATAAGCTATCTGCGCACCAAGATCGACGACCGCTATAATATCAAGCTGATCCACACCGTCAGAGGGGTGGGTTATGTGCTGAAAAATGAGTAAAGCAGGTACTTTCGCCCGAGGTTTGAAGTATGTGGCGCGGACTGCCGCCTCGCTCATGCTGAGCATCATCAAATTCGGGTTCTATCTGCTGGCCCGTCTATGGACCACCATCAACGACCGGCTGCGCCTGTCGATTACCTTCAAGACCACCGTCGCCTACACCTTGATCTTCTCAACCCTGCTATTTTTGCTGAGCCTGCTGCTGACCGGTTCGTTTGCGGCTTTCCTGTTACATAAAGTCAAACTGGAGGAGCAAAAGGACTTGGAATATATTACGGCTATGCTCAGTTCCAGCGAAGTCATTCCCCAGGACCGTATCAGCGAATGGGCCGGCATCGAGAAGATCGAGGTCAGGTTGTATGACGGGGAGTCCCGGCTTCTCTTCTCTACCCTTGACAAGGATCAGTATACCAGTGAATTCGGCCCGCTGCGGCTGACATCAGTTTTATGGCTGGACCAGTACCTGCACTTCGAAAGCCCGGTAAACCTCGATAACGGGGTGGCCAGGATAGAGGTAGCTCAAAACCTGGAGGAAGATGCCCAGTACCTGGCGGCATTAGCGGCGTTTCTGGCCCTGGCTTTCCTGCTGGCGCTGATGTTGACCATCTTTATCGGTTCCAGGGTCAGCCGGAAGATGCTGAGGCCGATCGATAACATGACCCGGACGGCCCGCTCCATCTCGGTTGGGGACCTTAACACCCGCCTGGACGTGGTGGACTCGCACGATGAACTGAAAGACCTGGCTCTAACCTTCAACGGGATGCTGGATCGCATCCAGGCCTCGGTCGATCAGCAAAGCGTCTTTGTTTCCGATGCTTCCCACGAACTGCGCACCCCTATTGCGGTCATCCAGGGTTATGCCGACCTCATTCACCGCTGGGGCAAGGAAGACCGGGCGGTGCTGGAAGAATCTATCGATGCCATAAAAAGCGAATCTGATTTTATGCAGGTACTGGTGGAAAAGCTGTTGTTCCTGGCCAGTGCCGACAAGAGCGACCTGGCCCTGCAGATATCCCAGTGGGGTCTGCATGAACTCATTGACGAGGTGGTAAAGGAAACCAGGATGATCGATTCCGAACACGATGTGGCCAGCGACCGCAATGATGTGCTGACGATCAGCGCCGACAGGATGCTGATCAAACAAGCCCTGCGGATCCTGGTGGATAACAGTCTTAAGTTTACCCCGGCAGCCGGCTCTATCAGGGTCAACAGCTGCCGGCAGGGCAGCCAGGTGCTGATAACCATCCAAGACACCGGCATCGGCATTCCCGCCGAGGATCTACCCCATATATTCAACCGCTTCTATAAAAGCGATAAAGCCAGGACCAGGAACAAGGGAGCCGGTCTCGGCCTCTCCATCGCCAAACTGATAATCGAAAAGCACCGCGGCACCATTGCGGTGGCCAGCCAGCCCGGCCGGGGAACCACGGTCACCGTCACCCTGCCCGCGGGCATTTAGGCTCGGCACCCAGCCAACCGCCGACCTTACCTGTTTTGCCTGCCCGATATTAAGAATTTATTAAGATTTGCGCGCTGATTCTCTTAAGTTTTGCCTGCTATCATTACCCTCAAATAAAAGACGGGGGGTGTGGTACAATTTGATCAATTTGATGAACAGGGGAGGCTCACCATGAATATCCTGGTTTGTGATGACGATAAAGACATAACCGAGGCCCTTAGGATCTACCTGGAGAATGAAGGCTATAAGGTATACAAGGCCTTTAACGGCGTCGAGGCGCTGCAGATACTGGACACCGAGCCGGTCCACCTGATCATCATGGATATTATGATGCCGCAAATGGACGGTTTAAAAGCAACCATTAAAATCCGGGAAGACAAGAATATCCCGCTCATCATGCTTTCCGCCAAAGCGGAGGACACCGACAAGATCATCG
>JAXDBN010000242.1:0-2774 GCA_034678805.1 Syntrophomonadaceae bacterium | reverse complement strand
GAATTGGGACTAGTTACGCCAAGTGGTACAATCAAAAATACAGTCGAAGCGGACACGTATTTCAAGGGCGGTACGGCAGTGAGTGCGTTGAAGATGACAAGTACCTTTTGACAGTAGTTAGATACATACACAGCAATCCGGTGAAAGCAGGTTTAGTACGAGAACTGGAAGCGTATAGATGGAGCAGTATTCATGCGTATACCGGCGGGAGGGAGCATCTCAAGGGATTGGTCGAAATGTTAATGCTACTCTAATATTAGGCCAGATGCTGGTTAAAAAATAGGCCACCTTAATATTCCAATCCTGTATGATGATGTTGCAAGACATTTTCGTACAGGGGGAAAGGAAATGATTAAGATGGCACAAATAGAGCATATCAAGAAAATGTACTTTTTAGAAGAACTAAGTATTCGGGAAATAAGCAAAATAACTGGTCATCACCGGGATACCATAGCTAAATACATAAACGTGGAAAATCCTGAACCACCACGATATAAATTAACTAAACCAAAAGGGCACCCGGTTTTAGGGCCATTCATCCCAATTATTGATGAAATTCTAAAAACTGATCAGACCAGGCATCGAAAGCAGCGGCATACTGGCAGGCGGATATTTGAACGATTACGAGATGAATATGGTTTTACCGGCGGATACAATACGGTTGCAGATTATTTGCGTAAAATAAGACCCAAACTCAAGGAAGCCTTTGTTCCCCTTCAATTTGACCTGGGGCAGCATGCCGAAGTCGATTGGATGGAAGCATGGTTCTTTCTAAATGGCATAGAAACCAAGGCATATTTGTTTGTTATGAAACTAAGGGGTTCGGGCGGATATTATGTCAGAGCCTATCCGTTTGAGAAACAGGAAGCCTTCTTTGATGGTCACCGTAAATGTTTTGAATTCATGGGCGGGGTTCCAAATGAAATAGCCTATGATAATCTTAAGACCGCAGTAAAAAAGATATTGCAGGGCAGCCAGAGAGAAGAACAAGATCAATTCATAGCCTTAAGAACCCATTATCTCTACCAGGCACAATTTTGCAGACCCGCTAAAGGCAATGAAAAAGGCGGGGTGGAAAAAGCCGGTCAGCAAGCTGTTAAACAATTATTTGTTCCCTATCCGGAAGTAGAATCTTTTGAAGAATTAAATGATTACTTGCATAATAAATGTACCGAACTGCTTGCCAGAAATCCCCGCTGGGAATCAGAGATAAAAGCTTTAAAGCCTTTGCCGGCTGCCCCGTTCAAATGCGTAAGATATGCAGAAGCCAAGGTTAATACATATTCCATGGTCCAGTTTGAGACCAATCGCTACTCAGTGCCGATAAAATATATCGGGGAAAAAATAATCATCAGAGCTGATGTTGATAAAATAGATATCGTTTTAAACCATGAAGTAATAGCCAATCATAAAAGAATATACGGGAGAAATAAAGAAAACTTGGTTTTGGATCACTATCTGGAACTATTGCTCATGAAAGCCAGAGCAATCCCTAATACCAGAGTATACCGGCCAGAATCATTACCAGCCGTATATGAACAGTACCGCCGGATTTTGGCAGCCAGGAATCCAAAAGGAAACCGGGAATTTGTCAAGATACTGATGCTTAACCGTGAATATACGGTTGATCAGGTTGCCGAAGCTATTAATATGGCTATGGCATATAACGTTTACAGTTATGACGGGGTTTTAAACATACTAATGCAGCTGAACACCGACAGCCCTAAAATATCGCACCTAAGGCCAGATAAAATAGCTAATATCCCACAAGTAAATGTAGTGCCCCCTGATTTAAGCAAATATATAGCTCTTATGCAGCAAGGGGGAACAGGTATATGAATTCACCCCAGAATATGCTGCTGGAAAGTTATCTGAAAAAACTCAAAATGCCCCAGGCGGCCAAAGTATATCTGGCTATGGCCCGAGAAGCTGAGAACAACAACTTGAGCTATGAACAATATCTGTTAGGAGTGCTGGAGCAGGAAATCAGCCAAAGAGAAAATAACCGGATACATCGTGGAATACGCCAAGCAACATTTCCGGTAATAAAGACTTTGGATAGCTTTGATTTTAAAGCCATCCCCAGTCTAAATAAGCAAAAAGTATTAAAATTAGCTGGTTGCGAGTACATCAAAAAGCTCGAAAATATTATCCTGGTTGGAAATTCCGGAGTCGGTAAAACCCATATTGCAACTGCTCTGGGTTATGAAGCCTGCCGAAAAGGACTGAAGGTTAAATTCTTTACCGCCGCCGGATTAATTAATGAACTGCTGGCAGCCCAACAGGAATACCGGCTAAACAGGTTGGAAAAGCAATATGCAACATATCATCTGGTGATCATAGATGAGCTTGGCTATGTGCCTTTCAGTAAAACCGGAGCTGAGTTGCTATTTCAATTTTGCTCAAGCAGGAACGAAAGAGGCAGTACTATAATAACCACAAATCTTGAATTCCCTAAATGGACGGAGGTGTTACTGGATGATCAGATGACGGCCGCCCTACTGGATAGGCTCACCCACAAGGCCCATATTCTTAATATCAATGGTGAGAGTTACCGATTTAAACAGGCTCTTACCCAGCAAACCAATATGGATTAATTTTTTTATCAGGGTGGCCTAATATTTTACCGGTTTGTGGCCTGATTTATGATTGACATTAACAGCATCAAGTATTACATATGGTTTGTTATTGATTCGGAAACTCGCTTTGTTATTGGTTATCATCTTTCCCCACATCGTGATTCCCCACAGGCTTTTTCCTTGCTTAAGTCTTCT
>JAXDBN010000241.1:0-9239 GCA_034678805.1 Syntrophomonadaceae bacterium | reverse complement strand
TAGCCCGCAAACATGGAAAAAAACAAACCAAACCTCCGGTAGCCAGCATAGTCAGTTGGAAACTTAGGTTGAACAAGGTTATTGGATCGATAAGCAGGATGACCGATCCCGAAATTGACAGGGCGTTTAAGAGGCCGTTTTTTCTCCCGCTCAGGTATGCCAACAGTCCCAGGATACCCATTAAAACAGCTCGAATAACCGGGGGCGGCCAGGCCACCATCGTACCATATATTAATAGGCCGGTTACTCCAGCCACGAATTTACCTTTGGTTCTTAATCCAGCCAAAGAAACCAGCCAATTGATCATAATCAGCAGAAATCCGACGTGTAAACCGCCTACAGAAAATAGATGAACTATACCGGTTTTTTGAAAATCGTCATACTGTTGGTCATCAATCCCCGCCCGTCCGCCCCAAAGCATTCCAAGCAGGACCGAGGCTTCCTCAGAGGGTAGTGTTTGCCGGGTGAATTTCTCAGCCCGATTGCGCAGTGAATCCATCCAACTGCGGGGGCCGCTGGCTTGGTGTACAACCCTAGCCTGGGCCGGCTCTTTGACGATTAGGTTGTAGAAAATACCCTGGTTGGCCAGGTAGGCCAGAAAATCAAATTCTCCCGGATTCCCGGGGGGCCGAGGCTGTTTCAAATCGCCCTCCAGACACACCATATCCCCCCGATTAAAACCGGTGGCAAAAAGACATACAATTCGTATCTTACGCTGGTAAGGCGATTCAGTATCCGACTTCAGAATAAAGGAGGTCTTCTCACCATCGTAGTACGGTATGGTATCTATTTCTCCATTTACTTGGGCCCCAGGCTGCTCTGGCAAGCTGCAAAGCGGAGGCGGGGCGGTTATCCAGTAAATAACCATACCCGTAATAATAACACCCAGTCCCCATATTAATTGGGAACGCATTTCAGAAAACCACCCTGCACTTACCACTATCACCAATAACAGAGTCAGCCCAAAAAGCCATCCTTTAAAATGCGCTATGCTTATGCCAACCACCAGGCACAGGAATACCATCGGCCAAGATATCTTCATTATGACTATCTGACCGTTATAAGATCTTTTAGTTCTGCGTACTTTTTATCGCCGATGCCGCTGACCGCATTAAGATCTTCCGTCTTGGCAAATGGCCCATGGAGGTTGCGGTAATCGACTATCCTCTGCGCGATTGCAGGACCTATACCCGGCAATCTCTCGTCAAGTTCCTGGATGCTGGCCGAATTTATATTCACTTTGCCTGGTTGTCCACCGGTCAGGGTTGCCCCCGTTATCAGACTGTTGTTCACCGTGACTAAATTATCTTCACCCTCGCGGGGAACAATAATAGCCATGCCATCGTCCATTTTCTGGGCAAGATTAATGCCCTTAAGATTAGCTTCCGGCAGAGCCTGGGCCATTTCAACCGCTTCGATCACGCGGGCATCAATAGGAAGCTTATATACTCCAGGCTGAGCCACAGCACCAGTCACATAAACTTGAATTAGGCTGGCCTCCCCCGTTTCTTCAGCCTCATCGCCAAGGGTATCGGTATTTTCCAATTCTATTGCCGGCTGATTATTGGCATTCTTAAAATCGCTGTATTTCATCCCCGCGCCGAAAATCAGGATGAGCAGCAGGAATCCAGCCGCCCACAAATAACGTTTCTGCAAATTTAGCATTTTTACCACCACCTTCTATTAATAATTCTCTGATTTCCTAATTATCCCTTTTTTGTGATTTAATTGTTTTATTTTTTTCAGCTATGATTGAACGAAACGCCCTGACATCGAATTTTAGGCGTGTTGACCATTAAGCTAAAATATCATAATTTGTTGACTTTACAGGTTAGTTATTCTATAATGGCTAATGTCAATTAAAGAAAAAAATGCAATGAGCCGGAGTAGTAGGCAATTCCTTAACAGAGAGTCACCGTTTGGTGGAAGGTGACAAGTATAATTGTTGAACTCGCCGGGGAGCAGCGCAGGTGAATAGAGTAGCCTGAGACGGTTACACCGTTATAAGAATGAGTGGTCAGGTTGTGGGGCTATGGCGAAGTTGGGATCGCGCTTGAATGGCATTCAAGAGGCCGTGGGTTCGAATCCCACTAGCTCCACCATATTTAACTTGACAAACTGGGTGGCACCGCGGGAAAATGACTCTCGTCCCTATTGGGGATGAGGGTTTTTTAGTTTCCTGACAAAAAAAAGAGGAGGTTTATATGGAAAACCATTATAATTTCAAATCAATTGAACCCAAATGGCAAAATTACTGGGCCCAGAACCAATACTTCAAGGTTTCCGAAGACCCTAATAAGCCGAAGTATTATGATTTGGAGATGTTTCCTTATCCCTCCGGTAACCTGCACATGGGACATGTGCGCAATTATGCCATCGGCGATGTTGTAGCCAGATTTAAGACCATGAACGGTTTCAACGTTTTACATCCAATGGGCTGGGATGCATTTGGTTTGCCGGCTGAGAATGCAGCGATAAAGCATGGCCACCATCCGGCTAAATGGACCTATGCCAATATAGAGAATATGAAAGTACAGCTCAATTCCTTGGGAATAAGCTATGATTGGGATCGGGAATTGGCCAGCTGTAAACCCGACTATTATAAATTCACCCAGTGGATGTTTTTAAAATTGTATGAACATGATCTGGCCTATAAAAAGAGCGCAGCCGTCAACTGGTGCCCCTCTTGCCAGACCGTGCTGGCTAACGAGCAGGTAGTCGACGGTGCCTGTGAACGGTGTGATACGGTTGTAACCAAGCGTAATCTAACCCAATGGTTTTTTAAAATAACCGACTATGCCCAGCGCCTCTTGGACGACCTGGAAATATTGCCGGGCTGGCCTGATAAAGTCAAGACCATGCAGCGCAATTGGATAGGCCGCAGCGAAGGTTGTCAATTCGATTTGCCTATTGAGAACAGCAGCGAAATTATGACTGTATTTACTACCCGGCCTGATACTGTTTTTGGTATTACCTACATGGTATTATCCCCGGAACACCCGTTGGTGACCAAGATCAGTCAGGGCACTCCCCAGGAGGAGCAGGTTAAGGAATTCGTGCAACGGATGCAGTTTGTCAGCGATGTCGACCGCACTTCTACCGAAGCGGAAAAAGAGGGGGTGTTCACCGGCGCTTACGCTATTAATCCTATGAACGGTGAAAGAATTCCCATCTGGATAGCTAATTACGTTTTGATCGATTACGGTACCGGGGCCATTATGGCAGTACCTGCTCACGACCAGCGCGACTTTGAGTTTGCCCGTAAGTATAATCTGCCGGTCAGGGTAGTCATTAAGGCTGCGGACTCACCAAGTGATGGTGAGAGCATGTCCGAAGCTTATGTCGAAGATGGCTGCATGGTGAACTCAGGGATATTTGATGGTTTGAGTGTCGAAGAGGGTAAAAAGCAAGTGATTGCCTATATGCAAAAGGAAGGTGTGGGCCAGGGTACAGTCAATTTCCGCTTACGGGATTGGCTGATCTCGCGCCAGCGTTACTGGGGTTGTCCCATACCCATGGTATATTGCGAGAAATGCGGTTTGATTCCGGTTCCCGAGGCTGATCTTCCGGTTATACTGCCTGAAGATGTGGAATTCAGACCGTCAGGAGAATCACCCTTAAATTATGTAGAGTCTTTTTATAAAACTGAGTGCCCTGCTTGCGGTGGCCCGGCCCGGCGGGAAACCGATACCATGGACACCTTTGTGTGCTCGTCCTGGTATTTTGATAGATTTTGTGACCCCCACAACAGTTCAGCGCCCTTCAGCAAAGAAGCGGTTGATTACTGGATGCCGGTGGATCAATACATCGGTGGTGTGGAGCATGCAATTCTTCATCTGATGTACTCCCGGTTTTTCACCAAATTCCTGCACGATATCAACGTGTTATCATGTGACGAACCCTTTACCAACCTCCTTACCCAGGGAATGGTTTTAAAAGATGGATCCAAAATGTCTAAATCCAAGGGCAATGTGGTAAGTCCGGAAGATATAATCAACACTTACGGTGCTGATACCGCCCGCCTGTTTATTCTTTTTGCTTCTCCCCCCGAACGCGACCTGGAATGGAGTGACCAGGGGGTGGAAGGATCTTCCCGTTTCCTCAACCGGGTTTGGCGAGCGGTTACCAGCTGTGCTGATGATATAAAGGGTATTAGTTTACCGGCCCAATTCGGCGAATTAGATCCAGAAGCACGCAAGCTGCGCTATAAAACCCATGCTACCATCAAAAAAGTCAGCGAAGATATCGAACAGAGATTCAACTTCAATACGGCAATTAGTGCCATAATGGAATTGAATAATATGCTGAACGCTTATCTCGATCAGGATGAACAAGACCTTTCCGTTCTAAAAGAGGCAATTGAAACCATGGTTGTCCTGTTGAGCCCCTTTTCGCCGCATATCTGTGAGGAATTATGGCAAATTTGCGGTCACCAGCAGAGCATATACCACGAAAGCTGGCCCCGCTATGATGTCGAGGCCCTGATTCAGGACGAGATTGAAATTGCCATTCAGATTAGCGGCAAAGTACGGGATCGCATGGTAGTGCCCGCATCGGTATCAGAGGAAGATTTGAAGGTCCTGGCTGTTGCCCAGCCCAAGATACAGGAGTTATTAGCTGGCAAAGAGATCGTAAAGGCTATTGTAGTTCCCGGCAAGCTGGTCAATATCGTGGCCAAATAGTATATAATTGAACCCTTAAATACCGAAAGCCCTTTTCAGCATGGCCGAGCGCCAACTGAAAAGGGCTTTGTTTGTTTAAGAAAAGTTTAATTTATGCTTATTGATTATCCATGTTCACCTTGCGGGCATCGGCCCATAAATGTTCCAGTTTATAATATTCACGCTCCTCCTCGCGGAAGATATGCAGAATGGTTGATCCATAATCCAAAACCACCCATGTCCCCTGCTGGTAACCTTCCCGGCGCAGCACCGCAATGCCCTGCTCATTGAGCTTTTTCTCCACATTATCAGCAATACTGTGGATTTGGATCACGTTACGTCCGCTGCAAATAACAAAATAATCGGCAATAATGGTTTTCTCGTTTACATCCAGCACCACCAGGTCCATGGCTTTCTCTTCCAGCGCGGCATCGACTATTAGCTGCATCAGCTTTTCCTCAGTTATCAAAAACAGCCCTCCTACAGAAATATTATTATTATATATTGTAAACCACTGGGATTTATATTAATTATAAGCACAAACAACCATTATTAAATATGCCGGCCGCACTTGCGTAAAAATTCATTTCTCACCTCTACCGTACGGGGATGCAGAAGCCGGCTGCGTTCAAGACAATAACGGATGGTAGACTCTGCCCCAAGGAGCATGGCGCCGTCAAGGTCGTATTCTGCCAGCTGGCGCAGTCTTTCCAGGTTGGGATAGGCACTCCGGCCAGGCTCAATCATATCCGCCAGGTATATTATTTTATCCAACCTGCTCATATCAAGCGAACCAAGGGTATGGGATCTTACTGCCTCCAGCATTTCAGGATCATTTATTTGCAGGCCTGTTTCCAGGAGGTAGGCTCCCACCGGTGCATGTAATAGATCAGGTACTTCCTCTTCAATCCGGTTGGTAATCAATCCAGCTGACCCGGCTATCTCCAACAGTGTGGCTGCGCTCAGATTTTTAGCATAATCATGGAGCAAACCGGTTATATAGGCTTGGCGGGGATCTACCCCGAAACTGGCTGCCATCTTTTCGGCTACCCGGGCAACTCCCATACTATGTTCATATCGTTTTTGAGGAAGCCGGTTTTTAATTATGCGTTGCGCCTGGGCAGCACTATAATTCATGTCCCTGATCGCCCCTGTACAATTTATGATCATATATATATTGCTCTACTTCAGACGGAAGCAGGTATTTGATGGTTTTTCCCTGGATAACCCTGTCTCTGATAGCACTGGACGAAATCTCAAAGCCGGGAATGGGAATAACCTCCATCTTCTGCCACATTAAGACCGGTATGCCCGCAAAACACTCGTCCTCCGGATTCATGTGGTAGCCAGGACGGGTAACCACAATCATGCTGCACAATTCTGAAAGCCGCTCAGTATCCTTCCAGGTGTTCATAAACATGAAAGCATCTATGCCGAGGATAAAGAATATATCAGCTCCGGGATACATCTCGTGAAAAGCTGCTACCGTCTCAACCGAATATGAAAGCCCTCTTCGCTCAATTTCCAGGTCAGATACCGAGAAATAAGGATTATCCTGCACCGCCATCTCAGCCATCTTCAAACGGTGCTGGCTGTCCAGAATATCTCCTAACTCCTTATGGGGCGGGCGAGCCGAAGGAACGAAAACGATATGATCCAGGGCAAAAGCTTCACGGGCAAATTCTGCAGCCACCAGGTGCCCATAGTGAATGGGATTGAAGGTTCCGCCTATTATGCCCAAGTTGTTTACGGATGCCATTAACACCACCCTGTCTCTCATTCCAAAATCAAAGATGTCCTCAGGGCCGATTTTATATGCTTAATCATAACTATTGTGTCCAAAATATGCAAACTCGCCATACCAGATAAATCAATAAGCACAACGAGCCAATCTTTTGTATAATAAATAAGTATGATTTAAACTACCCTATAGTATAGTTTCTGAAAGGAGACCAATCCTGGTTATGGAGGTTGACATTACCCTGGTATTTCACAACCAGGGATTACGCAGTTATATAGAGGTCGATCTGTGCACCCAGTGCCCCCGCCAGGATGACAAAGGCTGCTGCGGGTTCTATTCGCCGGTTTTCTATCCAACCGATCTGGCCTACCTGTATGTAAATGAACCCCAATTGCTTGAATATATTTTTTCGCTTGAACACCTAACGGTGCTGGACGCATCAGTGACAGTCAATAATATCATTGAAGGCCCTAGTTACCGTTGCCGCTTTCATAGTAAGGAGCAGGGATGTATTCTGGCCCAGCACCTGCGCGAGTCTGTTTGCCGGCATTTTGTCTGTGCCGGAGTTGGCTGGACCGAAGAAGAAAGTTTGAAAGACTGGCAGATTTTTTTTGAACGTTTGACAGATTATGAAATAGAAATAAACAATCAATGGTCTGATATTTTGGCTTCTATGGGTATCACCCTGCGCAATCCCGACCTGCGTGAGCGTTTTTTTACCGAGCTGGTTAAACTCTACCAGAATAATTTGGATAAGGTGCCTGATTTTATCAAGGCAATGCCTGAGGAAGAGACCCGGACCCTTCGTCGTTCCCTGCGATTTGGGCCGGAATGGATTTTATAAATAAGTATTGGAGGTCGTCTGATGAAATGGGATGGTAATTCCCGGATGTATGACAGTGTTCTGGAGGCAGTAGGGAGAACCCCGCTGATTCGCCTCAACAAACTGGGTGAGGATGTAAATCCGGATATTGCGGTAAAACTGGAGTATGTGAATCCCAGCGGAAGTCTGAAAGATAGGGTAGCCCGCCAGATCGTGGAGGAGGCCGAGAGACGAGGGGATCTTAAACCGGGTATGATCCTTTTAGAGGGAACCACCGGGAACACCGGGATTTCAACTGCTATGGTCGGGGCCTGCAAAGGATACCCTGTTAAGATAGTAATGCCGGAAGGAATGAGCGATGAACGAAAAAAAACCATCCGGGCTTATGGGGCTGAACTGGTCCTGACTCCAGGTGCAGAAACCGATGTCGACCTGGTGCTGGTCGAGGTCAACCGGATAAAAGAGGAGTACGGAGACCAGGTATTTGAAATCGGACAGTTTTACCGGGCTGAGAACCTGGCTGCTCATTATAATAACACCGCACCGGAGATATGGGAGCAGAGCGAAGGCAAAATTGATGTTTTTATTATGTGCCAGGGAACAGGCGGGACCATAACCGGCACCGCCAAATATCTTAAAGAAAAGAATCCTGATATAAAGATTTATATTTCCGAACCCAAGGAATCACCCATATTGGCATACCGTAAAATCGGCAAACACATGGTGCAGGGTGTTGCTGACGGGTTGATCCCCGATATACTTGATTTGCAGTATGTTGACGGGGTAATTCTGGTCAGTTCGGATGAGAGTATTGCCATAGCTCAGGAAATGGCACGCCGGGAAGGTATATTCTGCGGGATCTCATCTGGCTGCAACGTTGGAGCCGCTAAGATATTGGCCCGTAAATACCCGGACAAGAAATTGATCGTAACCATGGTCAACGATAATGGGCTGCGTTACCTTTCCACACCACTGTGCGGAACCGCCAGCCAGCGCCAGATGCTAGAGCGCGAGTACGCGTTGAGCCCTGAGGACGAGGCCAAACTTATCAGCTATAACCTGGAAGTTATAGAATAAGATTTATCAAGTGTTGGGAGGGTGCAAGGTTGGCCCTTCATAAGGCTGTAATAACTGGGATCAGCGAATTAACCCCCGTCCTGGACCCAGGGGGAAGGTCTACCCTTGACTTCCTGACAGAAGCCGCGGCTAAAGCAGTGCAGGATGCCGCTCTAAGCAAATATGATATTGACGGCCTGCTGGTTACCCCTCCCAGCGAGGATAGGGGACAACTTGAATAACGGGCGTTTATCGATGCAGTCTTGCCCCACCTGCCACCGTTTTGTATTTTATCCGCGGGAACTTTGTCCCTACTGCTGGGATTCCGGTTTGGAATGGAGAGAATTAGGAGGGCAAGGTACCGTTTACAGCTATACCATAGTCTATGTTAGCGCTTTGGCGGAGTTTGAACCGCCTTATATCTATGCTGTGTCGAACTTGCTGAAGGAGTCAGGATGGCCGCCAATATCGAGGATTGCAGCCTGGATGAAATAAAGGTGGGAATGCCAGTTAAGCTGACTTTCAAAGCAAGGGAGGGTATTGCTGCCCTCCCTATGTTCAAGCCTATATAATTAACCTCATTATCGCCCTGGGGTCAAGTAGGAAGGAATCCCTTGGTTTCTAACGAATCTGACCGTCACCCTGAATTATAAATTTGGTGGTGGTAAGTTCTTTGAGCCCCATAGGACCCCGCGCGTGCAGCTTCTGGGTACTTATCCCCATCTCCGCCCCAAAACCGAACACTCCGCCGTCAGTAAAACGAGTGGATGCATTGGCATAAACGGCAGCGGCATCGACTTCATTCAAGAAGCGCCTTACATTAGAATAGTTTTCGCTCACTATGGCCTCGCTGTGGCCGGTACCATACGTATTAATGTGAGCAATAGCCTCATCCACGCTATTAACTACTTTGACTGCCAAAACCAAATCAAGGTATTCTTCTGCCCAATCCTCTTCG
>JAXDBN010000240.1:0-5441 GCA_034678805.1 Syntrophomonadaceae bacterium | reverse complement strand
GAAAAGCCTTTGCCGCACCTTTGAGAATTTGGGAGACCGACCGGACAAATACATTCATCAAAAGCACCTCCTATTCAGGGATGATCGATTCGGCTTATCCACTGCCGAAACAGCTCGTCGCCCCTATAGATTTATTATAAATGATATGAGTCTCAACCGGAACAAATAGCAGAAATTGGCGACAGTTTCCATAAGCGCCCTCCTGAATGAAAATTCCCTAATATTTATTGTAAAGCATGCTTGACATTTTGCCAGCCCCCGATTAGAATTTACGTAAAGCTCCCTTTACATTTGGAGGTGAACGATTTGGAAAACCGGCTGCGGGAATTGCGGGAGCAGCACGGCATCACCCAGGAGGAACTGGCTGCCCTGGTGAAAGTATCCCGCCAGACGATTATTTCGCTGGAGAAGGGCAAATACAACCCTTCTATCGGTCTGGCCCACAGCCTGGCCAAAATATTCGGGCTGCCCATAGAAGAAGTATTTATTTTCGAAGAGGAGGAGTAATTATTATGAACAGGAAAAACAGAGAGCTACTGCGTTATATTATTTTGTTCCTGCTGCTCAGCATCGGCGTGTGGCAGATACTCAGCGGCAACAGTGCTTCGGGCAGCGGGCTGATAGGATCAGCCATCCTAGTCTTCATCATGGTTACTTTTAAGCAGGAAAAGATCAGGCAGGCTGAGGCGCAGGGGATCAACGTCTATGATGAAAGAACCTGGTATATCGCCGGCCGGGCCGGTTACTTTACCTATCTTACCTTTGTCCTGGCGACAGCTTTTACTGTTCTGATAGGCTCTGTCTGGGGTCCGCAGGTGCTGGTCAATCCCTACAACCTGCTGGGGATTTGTGTATGCGGAATGGTGTTGCTGTATATTGGCTTCTACTATTACTTCAATGCCCGCTCATAACCTTACCGGAAGGGGAGAGCCAAAAATAAAACCGTGACGGCATATCCCTCAGTAAATTGACCAGTTCAGAAAGAGGCGGATGGTCCCTTCTCCGCAGGGATTGTCCGCCATATTTTTATCCTGAAGCACGGCTGGGAAGCCTTCCCTGCCCTACCCTCCCCCCGGATATTTAACTGTTATAATTTCCACACTCAATGTATAATCTTATCCATAAACTTACAGTTGGTTTGAAACTTATGTTGGCCAGCAGGATTTTGCGCAAACGGGCAGAATAAAGATAGCTAGTTCATAAGGTGGGATGAGATTTATATGCAGGATGATTTTAAAGCAGATGATCCCAAAAAAGCAATATCAGATTTGAAATCGGATATTACCAGGATGGCTCACGAGATTGATGAGCTATATCTGGTTGCCGAAACGTATTCGCGGATCTTTAAGGAAAACCCAATCCCGATGGCTATAACCAGATTGATTGACGGCCTTTTTATGGAGGTAAACGGGGCCTGGACTGAAGCCCTGGGGTACACCAGGGAAGAAATGCTGGGTAAGACTGTGCAGGAGTTAAGTCTTTGGACGGATTTTGGGGAGAGAGAGATCATGGTAAACCATATCAGTATGAAAGGCTTTATCAATAATTTCGAATGCTCCTTTACCAAAAAGTCCGGGGGAATACGCAATCATCTGTTTACGGCCAAGATTATCGACTTCAATAATGTACGTTGTTTGCTTTCCTCTATTATCGAAAAAAACCAGTCGAGCAATTTGAAATAATGATGATATCGGGGATTGCTGGTGTTCCCGGCGTGAACCAATAATACTGCTGAGCAGCCCGGTAATCGGGATAGGCATGATTGAGGCGCACATTGAGGTGCGTGGTTGGAATGGATTTAACTGAACCTTTTGGGGACGGTCTGAAACGCTCCGGTTGGGGCGTTTTTTAATGATTTGGCCAGCCGCAATAGGTTAAAATGTTAATTAGAAAGATAATGTATTTCACAGGGGTAAGCTGATATGGTGGGATGATATTATGGAAGAAGATCTGCAATTAAACGATCTCCAAAAAGAAATATCTGCCTTGAAGGCGGAGAATTCAAGGTTGGCCGGCGAAAATAGTGAACTGCAGGCCACCGCTGAAACCTATTTAAAAATATTCAACGAACATCCCATCCCCATGGCGGTGACCAGGATGATCGATGGGGTCTTTTTGAAGATTAATGATGCCTGGACCGAGGTGCTGGGATACACCACGGAAGAAATGCTGGGTAAGACAGTGCTGGAATTAAATCTCTGGAAGGACTATGGTGAAAGAGAAGTCTTGGTAAACAATATCAGTATAAACGGGTATATCAAATATTTCCCCTGTTCTTTCGTCAAGAAGTCCGGGGACATATGCCACTTTCTGCTAACCGTAAAAATAATCTATTTTAATAATACAAAGAGTCTGCTTTCCTCGGCTATCGTAGTAAACTCATCTGAATAACCCGAATTCACCTTAATACCAGTCTTCAATCTTTTGGCACTTCGCTCAGGAGTACTTTTTTTTGCGGACCAAATGGGTATCGCAATTTTTTATAGTATACGTATAATTAGCAGAAGGGGCATATCCAAGTCTATATTTAAATCAAGATAAACACTTTCCTCCGGGTATGAAACTGAGCGTGCTGATATATGTACCAGCCGGTTTTGATTAAATGTACCATTAGTAGTAATTAGGAGGCACCTGGCGTGAGCAAACTGGACGATACCTTTGAATTGCTGGACGATAGCGTTCCCAAAGCCCCGAAATCCAACATCGCGAAAATTTTGCTGGTGTTGCTGCTGATTGGCGGGGCGGGCGCTTTTTCTTTTTACCAAATGAATCTCAAGGGCAATGAACCCGTAGCGGTAGTTCAAGCCCCGGTTCAGACGGCCCCGGTTGCTCCCACCCCGGCACCGGTCCCACCCCCGCCGCCAACCAAGGAAGTACCGACTCCAGTCAACATTGTGATTAATTTTGACTCCTCCAGTTATGAGATCAAGCCTGAACAGATGGCCAAACTGCAGGAGTTGGCCAAATTGCTGAAGGACAATCCCGGTACCATGCAGGTGAGCGCCTATACCGACGACGAGGGCTCGGATCAGGCTGGCCAATGGTTGTCAGAACAGAGAGCCACTGCGGTTATGAAGGTTTTTATAGACCTGGGAGTCGACAACGGTACAATCAAGTATGATGTGAAAGCATACGGGGAGCGTTACCCCATTGGCGACAATAACACCGAAGAGGGACGGGCCTTGAACCGGCGGGTTGAAATCTATTACGTTCCCACCGTGTAGCTCAGGTCGGGTAACCGAACATTTTCCCGGGCTTAACCAGCGGCATGTCAAGCAGCATCGAATCCAAAACATCTTTTATATCGGCATTGAAGTTAGCCGTGTAGTCCCAAGGAGTAAAGATAACAAAGCTCAAGGCATTATTAAATGCGGTGATTGTGGCGGATATACTAGTAGATTATTGCGTGGACTGTAAGCCTAAAGCATTTGAACGGTTATCGCAAGCGAGTATATGGTGCTATTAATCAGGTCCATTAATTAACCGTTACTATGCCATCAATACATTCGATGAACTCTATCGAGCTTTCCCGGTTCCAACCACTATCTAGTAGTATTGTTGACCATTGCGCAACCGTTCCCTCATAGAATATAGAGGTAAGATTAGGGCAATAAGAAAATGCATTATTACCAATTGACTTTATACTATTTGGTATTATCACCGAATTCAAAGCTGTGCAACCTAAAAAAGCATAATCGCAAATGTTTGTAACTCCTTCTTCGATTACAACCGAAATGATGGAAATCGTCCAGCCAACACTAATATTATAAAACTCACTAAGATGTGGGTTATTTATATCAATTAAATCCCGCATTTCTCCTTTACCACTAATAAGCAATATGTATGTATGGTTTTTGGCGAACACTAGAGTAGCCTTAACGTTATCTTCCTTGCTGTTACTAATGTCCCAAGAGATATTTTTGAATTTGCTTAGCAGCAAGGGTGAATTTACTATAAAGCAAGATGCTAGAATGACAACCAAAACAGTTGCCAAGATAAACAAAGTTAGCCTTTTATTTAAGTGATCTGGTATTGAAAACAATGGAGAATCCATTCCTCTCACGTACATATATTTCACTCCACGTCACGTGAAAGCGACGTGGAGCAAATGTTAAAAAACAGTTATAATGTGCAAAAAACAATCAAGCCGATCATTCCGTGGGATCAATTAAATCGCCAATTTTGAAATCCTCTGAGGAATTACTTTGCTCAAGAATGCAATTTTTCAATCCGGTTGGTGTATCAACTAAATGAGCGAAGACACCCCAATCTTTAGCCGTCAAATCATCATCAAATACTTTGTTCCAAGCTCCACAAGCTACCGTAGAGCAATTATGTGTATAACTCCAATAATTGATACTGTCAAGTATGCAGTATGAAATCAGAGTATTCATGTTACCCTGGGTTATTTCTTTTGCCATGTAAGCATTTTTTAGATATGTGTATTTTAGATGAAAGTATTTCCAAAATTCTAGATTATAGCATACCCCCGCATCAGATTCACTTAAGCCACCATCGCCGATCGATACAACCTCACCTGCTGAAATGTTGTATTCGGATGATTCTTCTCTAGTAAGCTCGGACCATGAGCCGGAAGAGTCCCATCCTGCATAGAAGTCACTGAAGTCGAGAGTATCATTGACATAGCTTTTATATACGAAAAACGCGTGTCCACTTGTAGAATTTGAACTACTACCTCCACCAGCTTGATAACAAGAAATTAATGTCAACTTCCCAATAATACCACCGTCAAGGCCTTTAGCAAGAATCGCGGTATCCTCATAATCATCAATTCCATCACCATCAGTATCAGGATTAGTTGGATTAGAATACATGAACACATACACGTGCCCCGTTACTGGGTCCGATTTAATTTTGATTTCTTTGCCGTTTAAGTGCCCGTCACCATCGTAATCATCATTTGCTTGAATTGAGTCGTAAGTTAATCCATATAAGGGATTCTTAGCGCCATTTATATAAGGATTTGATTCACACAAAAGCTTAGTATAATAATCAGATAACCCATCCGAATTTGAATCTGTTACGTAATCAATTGTTTCTCCAGCTGCATCGTCATATATACCGGCTAAATCCGTAGCCGACGACGCGAAATAATACTTTCCTCCTGTTCCTTCAGCTATTGCTGTCAGTATATTAGCATCAACACCTATTCCGAGACCAATTGTATAAATAATAATATCGTTATTGGCAGCTGTTGTTGTATACGAAGAGCTATAAGATCCCATCCCATCGGTTAAAAAGATTATGAATCTATAAGCATCGGTTCTGTTATAGGAGTCGCTAGTAAACTGTGATATAGCCATACTAATTCCTGCACTTAGACTTGTCCCACCAGAACTATTAACTTTTTCAATTGCCGAATATAGTAAACCGTGGTCGCTCGTAAAATTCTGATACAGAGTTGCATAACTATCAAAATC
>JAXDBN010000239.1:0-3065 GCA_034678805.1 Syntrophomonadaceae bacterium | reverse complement strand
TAATTGTTTGGTTGATATCCAGGATATTGATACGGGCCTCGGCTAAAATCGTTGCGATCCCGGCAATAATTCCTACCCGGTCATGTCCTAAGACGGTTATGATAATCCTGTTGCCTTCGTCACTTTTGACCATGCTACCCCTCCCATGCCTTAACTACTGCTGCACACCTGCTGCACAGTGTGGAATGCTGATTATCTGTTCCAACGCTTAGGTCGATTATCCAGCATCGTTCACATTTTTCCCCATCGGCGGCCTTTACTTTGACCCATACTCCCGATACCCCTTCTAAAGCAATTGTATCACCGTCACGAGTCTCTGCATCCTTAACCTCAACCTGCGAAACAATCAGCATTTTTTCCAGTTGTGCGGTATTAGATAACACCTGCAGCCACTTCTGATCGGCATATACAACAACCCGGGCGCCTAGGGAATGCCCAATGGTCTTTTTAACCCTGGCTTCTTCCAGGGCTTTGGTTACTACTTCACGTAAGCTTAAAATTTCATCCATTCTAGCTTCCAAAACTTCATCAATATAATGGTCGTTGCTGTCCGGCCACTCCAGTAACTGAACACTTGCAGGCATTCCATCCTTTTTCAGATAACCCCATATTTCCTCGCTGGTGAAAGCCAGTATTGGAGACAGGATCGCCACCAGCTTGTTAATCAACTGATAGAGCACTGTTTGTGCTGAACGCCTTTCCAGGTCATTAGCCTGGTTGCAATACAGTTTATCCTTTAATATATCGAAATAAATATTGCTCAGCTCTATAGTACAGAAATTGTGAACTGCATGGAAAACTACATGAAACTCATATTCATCGAAGGCTTTGGAAACCCGGCGAATGAGTCTATCCATCTTCATCAAAGCCCATTTATCCAAATCGGTTAGATTATCATAAGCAATTGAATCCTTGGCAGGATCAAAATCATACAAATTGCCGAGTATAAAACGGCAGGTATTCCTGATTTTTCTATAAGCCTCGCTGGACTGCTTAATAATATTTTTGGATACGCTTATATCATTCCGATAATCAGATGAAGCTACCCATAGTCTTAAAATATCAGCACCCATTTCCTCAATCATTACCAGCGGATCAATAACATTACCACTGGACTTAGACATCTTATAGCCCTTTTCGTCGACTATAAATCCATGGGTTAAAACCTGTCTGTACGGTGCTATCCCTCTAATTGCCACCGAAGTTGACAAGGATGAGTTGAACCAGCCGCGATGCTGGTCACTCCCTTCCAGGTACATATCAGCCGGCCATCTTAATTCCGGGTAGGTCTCCAGGACTGCTACATGACTGGAACCAGAATCGAACCAAACATCCATAATATCAGTTTCTTTGGTGAATTCCCTGCTGCCGCAAGCGGGACAAACAAAGCCGTCCGGCAAAATTTCCCCGGCTGATTTTTCGAACCAGATATCAGAACCAGATTGACTGAACAATTCACTAACATGATTGATAGTATCAGGACTGACAATGGTCTCACCACACTCCGCGCAATAAAAGATCGGAATGGGAACACCCCAGGTGCGCTGCCTGGAAATACACCAATCACCGCGATCACGGACCATGTTGTAAATCCGTTCCCTACCCCACGATGGTATCCAGCGAACACTATCAATCGCTGCCAGGGCATTCTCGCGGAAACCATCGATAGATGCAAACCATTGGTTGGTGGCCCGGTAGACGATGGGATTTTTACATCTCCAGCAATGTGGATACTGATGTGAATAATTACTGGCTTTGAGCAGCATTCCCAGTCTATCCAATTCCTCTATAATCTGCTGATTAGCTTTGTGTACATACAGACCAGCAAATTTTCCTGCCTCCTCTGTAAATTTTCCCTGATCATCCACGGGTGAAATCACTTCAAGTTCATATATTTTACCCACATAAAAATCGTCTTCACCATGACCGGGTGCAGTATGGACGCAACCGGTACCTGCTTCAAGAGTAACGTGTTCGCCGAGAATTACTAATGAATCACGATCCATGAAGGGATGGCGCAACACCATCCGCTCCAGTTGTTCACCTTTCAATTCGGCTTCGACTCGATAATCAGTCCATCCCAGTTCCTGGGCCACGTTTTCGAGTAAGCCTTGGGCCACAACGTATTTCTCTTCATTAACTGTAATCAATACATAAGTGAATTCAGGATGCAGGCAGACCGCAGTGTTGGCCGGCAGGGTCCATGGGGTGGTGGTCCAAATAATCACGAACGATCCTTCCGGAACTATTCCCTTGCCATGAATTACCGGGAATTTCACATAGATAGATGGAGACACCTTATCATGGTATTCTATCTCCGCTTCAGCCAGAGCGGTTTCACAATCGGCACACCAGTAAACTGGTTTAAGACCCTTATATATATATCCCTTATTGGCCATGTCACCGAACACTTTGATTTGAATTCCTTCGAATTCCGGTTTCAGAGTCATATAGGGATTTTTCCAATCTCCCCTTACTCCTAATCGCTGGAACTCATCCCTCTGAATATCGACATACTTAAGCGCATAATCACGGCAGAAATGGCGAAATTCTATTACGTCGGTTTTATGACGGTCGATAACCAGGTTCTTAATGGCCTGTTGTTCAATCGGCAGGCCGTGAGTATCCCATCCCGGAACATAAGGCGCATCAAATCCAGCCATGGAACGATGCTTGACTATCATATCCTTAAGTACCTTGTTGAGGGTATGGCCCAGGTGTATATCACCATTGGCGTAAGGAGGTCCGTCATGAAGAATAAATTTTTCGCGTCCGCTGTTTTTCTCCTGTACCAGCTGATATACATCAATATCCTGCCAGAACTTTAAAATTTCCGGTTCCCTTTTTGGAAGATTGGCCCGCATCGGAAATTCAGTCTGGGGTAGATTGATAGTGCCATCGTACTTGCCTTTTGCCATTTCATTACCACCTTACCAGTTAATTTGTCATTATATTAATAAAATACCTCTCGCCTCACGGACGAAAGGTGTTATTGCCTAAAAACGTAATACATTTTAGCACATATATCCTGCACATAACAACTGCGGTATTAAGGTATACCGTAT
>JAXDBN010000238.1:0-3287 GCA_034678805.1 Syntrophomonadaceae bacterium | reverse complement strand
ATTGCCGGCGGTTATATCTATGTAAATGCCCAGGGGGACGGCATCGATGTAAACGGCGACTGGGTGATGAGCGGCGGCCAGGTAATTGTCGACGGGCCTACCAATGACGGCAATGGCGCCCTGGATTGCAACGGAACATTTGCCATGAATGGCGGCTTCCTGGCAGCAGCGGGCAGCGCCGGGATGGCCGAAGCACCCAGTGAGAGTTCCACCCAGGCCAGTCTGAAGCTGAATCTCGGTGTCCAGCCGGCCGGAACCATCGTGCGGATCGTCAATGCCAAGGGGGATGCTATTCTTACCTTTACTCCCTTAAAGACTTACGCCTCGGTAGTGATATCCTCTCCAGAATTGGTTAAAGGTTCAGCCTATACCATCTTCACCGGCGGTACCTGCAGCGGCACTGCCAAAGACGGGCTGTATACCAGCGGAACCTATACCGCCGGAACCCAGGTTGGCAGTATCGAACTCACCAGCGCGGTGACGCCTTATGGACAGTCAGGCACCACCAGACCTGGCGCACCTGGCACAGGAATGGGGCGGAATCCCGGAGGCCGCCCCTAAATAAATAATTAATTGTTCATCTTTTTTCTTACTAAATTAATAACCGCCGATTTGGCCCAAGCCATTTCGGCGGTTTCTTTTCTCTCGTATGTCTGGACCCACCCTTAACAAACCAGCCTGAATTAACAAGTCCATGGTTAATGAAATCCATGTACAGACGGGTCAGCCCATTTTGGCCTAGGGTGTCGAGGATATATACTTGTCCCTCGAAAAAACCTTAACCATGAAACGATGTAAATTGTGCGGGAAGCCCGACTCAGGATGATGCAAAAAGACGCATGAATCCCGGTAGGACATGCCCAAACTGCCAGCCAATTCCAAGACGGTTTGGTCCGCTGATCCCTGCTGGAACCAAACGTTAACGATTCCCTTGTCTTTACATAAGGGCAGCAATTGTTCCGAAACCCTGGGCGGGGTAAAAAATACAGCCGCTTGCACGTCTGGCAGCGACTCGATGGATGGATAGCATTTTTGCCCTTCGATAGTCTCGGTATTAGGGTTAACCGGATATAGTTCATATCCGTTTGAATGCAGGAAAGCATATGCCTGCCGGCTGAAGGCTTTGGGATCGCGGGAAACCCCCAAAATCGCCAGTTTTGTATACCTGCTAAAGAAATCGTCCACGGCCAAACCTCCCTGGATTTTCTTTAAGTGCCCTGTTTCTATATTAACCTATAAATATACAAATATTACAATAATAAAATTACTTCTATGTCCGCTTTAAAAATAACTATCAAAGGCTAGGGATGTCAATGAAGCCATTATGCTTGCAGATCGCGCAAAAAAGGCTAAGAGCAAGGCAATCGGGAAGCCCGTGATTGAGACGTACATGAGGTACGTCAATTGAACGGAATTACCGTATTAACGCCGCTATCAGCCTTTTCTGACGGTCTGAGGCCTTTCAATAACTATGGAAGGCCTCAGCTTGTTAAGTATGTTGGAGAGCAATTATTTCTATAAACAAGCCTACTGCCTGCTTATATAATATGTATTGATTACCTCATCAATATCAATACGAACACAGCAATTGCGATTCCATAGGCTATATCACTCCAGGGAATTCTTTTGATCATCAGACCACCTCCGCCCCATTTTGAAAATATGATAACATAAGGAACGGCGGTTGTTCGCGGCCAATTATTTCCCTCCTTGCTACATAATGACATAGGTAAAAAAGCGGCCATATAAATAGCCGCTTTCTTTTTCCTGTTTTATTAAGTAAAGATTTATATTAGCCACCGCCGCCGATTGGATCAGAATCGTTGAAAACTCCCGGTTCCAGGCAATTATCGCCTTGTTTTCTGGGGCAAGTATTATCTTGATTTTTTTTCAGTACCTCTTCTGCTTTGCTTACTTCCTTGTTCTTTTTAGCCACAGCGCAGCCTCCTTCCCTTTTAAATTTTTGTTCTGCTATTAGTATCGTTTGTATCGATAATTTCTATACTACTAATAAATACCCCGAAATTTTTTT
Source organism: Syntrophomonadaceae bacterium (assembly GCA_034678805.1). GTDB lineage: Bacteria > Bacillota > Syntrophomonadia > Syntrophomonadales > Syntrophomonadaceae > PHAA01. The sequence goes on along the minus strand of JAXDBN010000238.1, from coordinate 1,255 downwards.
AACCAATACTAAAGCCCGGAAAAACCGGGCTTAACAACCAAAATATTCGCAATTATCAAGCATATCCTTCAGTTCAGGACTCAATGCCTATCTCTTCATCGGTTAGGTAACAGGCCGGGTCGGATTCCCAGAAGTCTCCGGTTACGGCCTCAGCACGGGTCCTGAAATTGCCGTTGCAGATGTCCAGGTACTGGCACTTGGCACAGCGTCCCTTTAAGAGCGTTTTGCGATTTTTCATACCCGCCAGTATAGGATGGGATGAATCCGTCCAGATATCACTAAATTTACGCTCGCGGACATTGCCGAAGGTAATGTGCTGGGTAAACTGGTCGGGGTGAACGTAACCCGCAGGGTCGATTTCCCCAAAGGCGATCCCGGAGCGATTACCGCCATTCAGACTAATCAGCTGCTTGATTGATTCGGCTTTTTCCGGATCTTCTTTAAGGGTGCGCAGGTATAAATATACCCCATCACAATGATTATCGACGGTCAAAATCTCCTTTTTCAGCCCCCGCGCCTCGAAATCAATCGTACGGCGGATAATGGTCTCCATCGCCTGCCGGGATTGAGCCGGGGAGACATCCTCATCAACCATCTGGTTGCCGCGGCCGGAATACACCAGGTGGTAAAAACAAACCCGATCGATATTTTCCTCTTCAATGAAATCAAATATATTATCCAACTCGGCCAAATTGTGGCTGTTAATTGTAAAACGAAGGCCCACCCGCTGGTTAACCGCCACGCAGTTTTGGATCCCTTCCATAGCCGCCTGGAACGCCCCTACCCGGCCCCGGAATTTGTCATTTACTGCCCGTAAACCATCCAGGGATATGCCCACATAGCCAACCCCGATATCCTTGATCCGCTGTGCAACATCGCGGGTAATCAAGGTCCCGTTTGTCGACAGGGTAGGGCGAATGCCCTTGTCCCGGGTATATTCGGCCAGCTCAGAAAAGTCAGGGCGAATCAAGGGTTCACCCCCCGAGAACAACAGTACCGGCACCTTGAACTCGGCCAGGTCATCGATCATTCGCTTGGCCTCTTCTGTGGTCAGCTCGCCCGTATATTTCTTGGCTTCCGAATCCATATAGCAATGGATACATCGTAAATTACAGGTCCGGGTAGAATTCCAGACTACGACCGGTCCGGAACCAGTTGTGGTACCGTGGATGGCCCCCCTGGAACAAATATTGTAGCGCAGCGAATCGCCAAAATATTCATCATTAAAAAGCAGTTTCGTTATACTGATCATCGT
>JAXDBN010000237.1:0-4259 GCA_034678805.1 Syntrophomonadaceae bacterium | reverse complement strand
TAGCTTTCTATGTATGAACAGCAATAATCAGTGGTTTCTTTCACAACCAAATTAAATTTAGAATTTGAAGGTACCTCGAACGATTGTCCATTGGTGAAGGTGCGCCACTCATCGCTGCCTGGCAGTTTCACTTCAAGATTTCCTTGAATAATTTCCATAATTTCTTTGGCTGCGGTACCAAATTCATATTCACCAGGCAGCATAATACCTAGTGTTTTCCTTTCACCGTTTTCAAACAGAACCGTCCGGCTAGTCACTTTCCCATCAAAATATATATTTGCTTTCTTAATTATTGTTACATTCTTAAATTCACTCATAAGCATATTCCCCCTTCTTGCATACCCTTATCTAATGCAGCTCTATCGCAACAATCTACGTGCTATTTTATGTCCAATCACCACAAATATCAATCCTATAAAAGAAATTAATACTAAACCCATGATGGGGAGGCATCAGTCTTTGGCCGCCACTTTGCGCAATTCCGCCAGAAGGTTATCTTCCACCTCGATGACGCCCGAGGCCAGGCGCTCCCTAGCGAGGTGGCTTTCGCGCTCGCCGGGCATGAAGATTTCTTCCACGCCGGGCAGCTTCTTGGTGTACTTCACCTTGGCGATAATTTCACCCACATGATTTTTGAGCTGTTCGCGGCCGGCCAAAAGGTCGGGGTCGATGGCGAAGATTAGATGTCCCCAATTGCCGCGGCTGTCGCCCAGGCCACAGAAGGCCGCACCCACCAGCGGGCCGGCCAAGATTTCCGCCACCAGCGCCAGGCCGGAACCTTTGTAGCTGCGGTCAAAAGAACGGATCGCCCCGGCGATGGCCTTCTGCGGGTCCGTGGTGGGTCTGCCCTCGGCGTCATAGGCCATGTCGTCCGGTATGGACCAGCCTGCTGTCACGGCCTCCACCAGCCCGAAATAGGATGTCGCGGCGGTGGACATATCGAGGATGATCGGGTCCGGTTCGGCCGGAATGGCCACGGCAAGCGGGTTGGTGCCGAAAACCGGCTCGTAGGAGCCGTATACGGCCACGCGCTGTGGCGAGCGCCCGAAGGCAAAACCGATCAAGCCCGCCTGCGCCAAGCGCGAGGCATAATAGCCGATGGCACCTGAAGAGGTGTTGGTATTGAACGTTCCGGCCAAGGCAAACCCGATTTTGGCGGCCTTTTCCTTCACGATCTCCACGGCCTTGCCCACTACCAGCATGGCGTGGTTTTTGTTGCCGTTGATCTGCACGGAGATGGGGGTTTCCTTCACGATCTCGATCTGGCCCGCATTCGGGTCCTTGGGGATACCCTTGTCGATCAGCTTGACCACGCCCTGGTTGTTGTCCCTGAGCTGTGCAAAGAGCATGCAATCGCTGATGATCTCTATTTCCTCATCCCGGTAATCGTAGCTGGCCACCGCTTTCCTGGTAAGTTCCTCGAGTTCCCGAATCGATATCTGCATAGTTCCGTCTCCCCTCACGTAAAAGTTGTATGCTACCTTAGATCGTGATTGCGCCCCTTTCCCAGGGGCTCGTTCAGCCGGCTAGGGAAATGGCTAGGCTTTTTTATGCGGGCAAGGGGAGCACAGCCACATGAAGGCAGCAATGGCCCTGCCACAAAGGGCTTATTAAACTAAGGGCGCCCCGGTATAACATGTGCATCTTGGTCGCGTTCCGAAAGCCTTAGAATCCGTAATCAGTCATAGCCTGCTTAAGAACTTCCAGATTATTGTCACTCATTTCTACCAGCGGCATACGGCAAATACCCACATTCATTCCGATTATGTTAAGTGCTGCTTTAATAGGAATGGGGCTTACCTCAATAAAGAGAGCCTTAATCAGATTCAGGGCCCGAAGCTGAATCTTCCTAGCTGCTTCTACATCACCGGCCAAGTATCTGGCGGTCATTTCGTGGAAGTCCCTGGGTATCAAATTGGCGGTGGTTGAAATAACCCCTTTTGCCCCTAATGACATCATAGGTACAACGATTCCGTCATCACCTGAGTAGATCGTGAAATCTTCGCCGCATAAATTTACGATATCTCCAACCTGGCTGAAATTACATTCTTTAATGGCAACAATATTATCGATCAATGAAAGATCCCTGATTGTCTCAGGATTAATATTGAGACTGGTTCTGGTCGGTACGTTGTACATGATTATGGGGATCTTAACACTGCCCGCTATGGCTTTATAATGCTGGTAAAGCCCTTTTTGGGTGGTTTTGTTATAGTAAGGAGTAACCGATAGAATACCATCAGCTCCAGCTGCTTCAACTGCCTGGGATAATTTGATGGCATGCGCAGTATGGTTGCTGCCAGCCCCGGCTATAACCGGGACTCTCTTGCCTACTTTCTCAACTGTAAATTTTACCGCAGCTATATGTTCCTCATCCGGAAGGGTACTCACTTCGCCGGTAGTTCCGCAAATAACAATGGCATCAGTGCAATTGCTGAGTTGGAATTCAATAAGTTCAGCCAGTTTATCGAAGTCAATTGCATCATTTTTAAAGGGGGTAATAATAGCTACTGCTGAGCCGGTGAACAGGACTGGTTTGCTCATATAATCCTTCCTTTCATTAAGACATTTTGAATAAACATTTAAGTGGTCAGCTAAGAATGGACTTGTGTTTTCCTGTAAAATAGCTTGGTTTGATTATTTTAATCAATAATATTGATAATGTACATCGGTGAGGTCTTATGGAATTACGACAACTTAAAATGTTTGTTACAGTGGCAGAAGAGAAGAGTTTTACCCGGGCTGCACATATCATGGGCTATGCTCAGTCAAATATTACAACTCAAGTGCGGCTGCTGGAAGAGGAATTTGGCACCAGACTTTTTGAGCGTCTGGGGAAAAAAATTGCTCTGACCCCCTTCAAAACAAAAAAGACCCTTTTTCGGGTCTTATATTAAGCATACACTCGCGGTAAATTTAGGGAGGGACTGGACATACTCTTGTGTCCGATAACAAACGGCAATTACATTCGGCCGATAGATTCCATGAGGGCAACAAAGTATTTCCCTTCACCAGTTTTATAAAGCTGATACCAAGCTTCAAGCGTTGATGCCTCAAATACACTTTCAGCTATTGTTAACGTAAGCACCAGGAGAAGCCTTATCACAAACCCTCCCCCCGGGTTCCCCAAGCCTTTTGGCAAAATAAAAACCACCCACCGATAAAAATCAACCTCAGCGTGGTGACTTGGTCAGCCAAGGTAATTAGGGTGATAAACCAGTGATCAATGCCTATTTCCGCGATTTATCATCGTTATTTCTTAAAAGAGGTTTTGTTGCTGCTGGCTGTAGGTTCCTTGAAAAAAGATTTTTAAAAACAGAGACTAATGCTTCTTCCTGCGACATTTGATAGACGTAAAGTATTACAGCATGTCCAAGCGTTAGTAGCAAATTTTGAAAACGGTTCATACCAGCAAAAGAGAGTATTCCGTTAACCGACGTAAAATAACCCAAGAAAAAATAAGCAAATGCTATATCGAATACTAGATTTGTAACCATATACATTCCAAAACGCCCATAGGTAAAATGTAAAAGCCACATTGACATAACTGGTAATAAACCAAATAGGAATGGTTGTAGTAAATAGAAAGGATAAGGTACACCATGGATAACCCACCATTCGAACTTGATGCCAATATCATAAATGATAGTAGATGTAACTATAGTAAATAAAGCAGCCGGTATATAGCGTCTGATGTCTGCTCTCTTCATAAAAAACAAAGTTAACCAAGGCACGATAAACAAAGACCATGATATTATTTGTTGACTCATAGTTACACCCCAATTATTATTTTAATCACAATTATTTTTAAAATTTTAATGTATCTGTTCTTTACCCAGTTCCCGCCGGTCTATTGTGCGCAAGGGTTCCTCGAACCAGCCATTCTCGATCATAATGTTTATCCCGTCCTCTCCATAGTTCGCAGCTTCAGTGATAAGGCGGACATAGCTTGCACTTAAGTCATGTCTTAGGCTTGTTGATACGGAAGTTGCATAGTTCCCTACGCCGATGCCGCCTAATACTACTACGTGTTCCATCATTAACTTATCAGAGAATGGCGGTATAGTAGAGTCCGTAACCAATTCCCCGGAGGGCATTGGAACCGGAATGTCTTCTTGTTGTAAAGCCGAATTGAATATACTTAAATGTTTTCTGGCGATTTCAGCTCCCCTTGCCATATATGCCCGAACCTGTTCTGACTTGGCTGATTGCTTAAAACCGGTTAACAATGCCCCTCCTATTTGATTAGTTCTAATTCC
>JAXDBN010000236.1:0-7621 GCA_034678805.1 Syntrophomonadaceae bacterium | reverse complement strand
TATTTTTTATTTATAATTACTTTTTAAAAAAGGGTAATAAGGGTAACAGGGTAACACTTTTCTAAATCGAAGATGGGTTTATGTCTTTATTGCTTCTGGGCAAATCTCCAGGCATCCCTGCACATTTGCTTAAGATCCAATTTGGCTTCCCAACCTAATTCGCGTTTGGCCTTACCTGGATCTGCATAACACTCAGCAATATCACCAGGTCGGCGGGGAGCCATTTGCCAATTAACTTTCACTCCGGTTGTTTGCTCAAAAGCTGCAATTACTTCCAGTACGCTGTAACCGGTTCCGGTCCCAAGGTTGTAAGCATCGATTCCTTTTCGGTCCATTATCTTATTTACTGCCTGAATATGGCCCCGGCTGAGATCGACCACATGGATGTAATCCCGTATGCCGGTTCCATCACGGGTAGGATAATCATCGCCATAAACGCTCAATGTTTTCAGTTCTCCTGTTGCTACTTTGAGCAAATAGGGTAGGAGATTATTGGGGATGCCATTGGGGTCGTCACCCAAGAGCCCGCTGGAATGAGAACCGATAGGATTGAAATAACGAAGCAGGGCGATGCTCCATTCAGGGTCCGAATTAGCTAGATCCCTTAGAATATTTTCAATAGTAAGTTTAGTCGAACCATAAGGATTAGTGGTAAAGAGGGGGAAATCTTCGGTTATAGGTACCCGGGCCGGTTCGCCGTAAACGGTGGCGGAAGAACTGAAAACCATTCTTTTGACACCGAATTTGGTCATGGTCTGCAACAGAATCAATGAGCCGGATACATTATTATGATAATAAAGCAACGGCTTCTGAACTGATTCGCCCACTGCTTTGAGACCGGCAAAATGAATTACGGCATCGATGGGATGACTTCTGAAAATCTCCTCCATCTCATACTGATTTAATATATCGGCTTGGTAAAAAGTCAGGTCTTTACCGGTGATTTGTTTGATTGTGTCGATCACCTGGGGTTTGGAATTGGATAGGTTGTCACAGATTACTATTTCATACCCTGCATTTAAGAGCTCTACACAGGTATGACTGCCTATGTATCCCGCTCCGCCAGTAACCAGTATTTTCATTTTGTCCTCCAAATTATCGTTTCACTATAATACGATTTCCAGTGAAAACGGTATCGAAATACCAATTGGTATATTCTTTGTCCCAAGAAAAAATCTGCATAGCAACACTAATGAAATAAAAAAGCTATTAATCATGCAATGCCATATTCTCCATAGCCACCTTTAAGGTTGAGAACCTTTCGCAACTCAACCGGTGTCATTATTCCCATTTCATTGGCCCATCCCAATTCTTTGACTCTTAAGAGAAGATCAAGGTTAGAAGCCAATCTGGTACGTGTACGGTCATACCAGAGATTATCCTCCAACCCGACCCGGACTCCATAGCCCATTGAAATGGCTAAAGAGTTTACAGGTAGTTGAGCATCACCAACTCCGCCTAGCGAAAAAATGGAGCGTTCCGGCAAATCGCGTATCATAACGCCAATGTGCAGCAGGTCGGCCTGGGCACAAGCTATATTACCCAGGATCAAGCTGAAATAATGTGGTGGCTTCAAAATATCCTTGGTTATCAAATACTTGGCGTAGTTTATCATGCCGGCGTCGAAAACTTCCAGCTCCGGTTTGATTCCTTTGGCTTGCATTTCCCGAGCCAGGGCCTTGATGGTATTAGGTTCATTAATACTGGCCTGCTTATTGAAGTTAAGCGAGCTCAAAGTCAAGCTGGCCATATCGGGCTTGAGCATTCCCTCAAGCTGGAGGACTTCGGCTCTTTTCTGCAAGTCCGCGATATGGCGGCCGCTGGTGGAAACGCAAACCACCAGTTCCGGCGCGAAATCTCTGATTCCTCGGATGATTTCTGCATAGGTTTCTTTTTTATAGGAAGGCTCTTCGGTTAACTCGTCACGGACGTGGAGATGTACCGCGGTAATGCCGCAATTCCAGGCGGATTTTACATCTTCGATAATTTCCTGGGCTCGAATGGGAATGAAAGGATTTTCGCTCTTTTTTGGCAGCAAGCCGGTGGGTGTAAAGTTGACGATGAATTTATTCTTCACGGACTTTCATCCTCACCCCTTCTTCCCGGTGATAGCTAATTACCCGGCTGGGATTGCCCACGTTTTTGGAACAAGGCTCAGTATCTCTGATTACTACGCTGCCGGCTCCGACTAGAGTTTCATCAGCTATTCGGGTACGATTCAGTATGGTGGAGCCTAAACCGATGTAACAATTATTGCTTATCTGGCAACGGCCTCCCAGTGTGCAACCAGCTGTAATTATATTGTGGCTGCCCAAGGTAAATTGATGACCCAGGTAGACGTTTTGTCTGATGAGGTTGTTGTTGCCCATAGTGCCGCCGAATCCGACATGGCTTAAGCCCATAATTACGTTGTTATCCCCCATTATTATATCAGGAGCTGCGTCAGCCCGGGCACTTATGTAATTTCTCAATTTATAACCGGTGCTTTTAGCCTTTTCATACATTGTCTCCCGGTCGCGCAAACGGGTATAACCATCAAATAATGCCAGCAGATCAAAGTTGCTGGGAGGGTACAGGGTCTGAATGTCGGCAAATCTCACCAGAGGCAAACCTGCCAGCTCATCGCTGCGCCGGTAGCCATCATCCATAGTAAAACAAGCTATTTCAAAACCAGGATTGCCGATGGCATCATAAAACAACATCTGGCTGAGGATCGCACTGCCATAAACGATTACCTTTTTCATAATAAAAAAGACCTCACTTTAATAATTAAGGTGAACAACAGCTTTATTCGCTATACTTTTTCAGGTTTCCTGCTCATATGTCAATTGAGCTAATCTTCAGAAAATGGCATCAAAGGGGAGATAAGTACAGCCTATCTGGGAAAAAAGCAAAAAGACATTATCTTCGTTATCCATCCCCGAAATCGGTATTAAGTAAGGCCCTACCTTATTTTCCATGGCCTACATCATATCATATTCTGTTGATTGGTAATATAAATAGACCATTGCGCAGTGTGTTCCTGATTCATAAAATTACTACGGTTAGATAGCATTATTTATACTGCCAGTTCAGTCAACATTTGGCGATAACGCCGCTTCAGAATACTTCAGGTTATCAGGCACATTTACAAAGCGAGACTTTCCTGCTTCAAACTGTTTCTGGCTGAAGTATATTTGTTTGTCCATGGGCTTAGTAGACACCCCTTTGACTACACGGTAAAATTGATTAGTGTCGCAACCATGCATGTAAAAAGTATTTACTATGGAGAAAAGCATGAATATATTGGTTACTTCCATCGGGGATGCATTTGCTGCCGATATCGTAATTAAAAGACTGCAGGCTAATAACCACAGAGTGGTAGGATGTGACTGTCTGCCTAAAGAATGGATTGCCGATGCATTTAATGTAGACTATTTTGTCCAGGCTCCCCCGGCTGTAGAAACAGCAAAATATCTGGATTTTATTATACGGATTTGCAGGGAATGTGAGATCAAATACATAGTGCCGCTTTCGGATCTGGACATAGATGCAGTAATTGGGGTGAAAGAACGGCTCAAGGGGCTGGGGATATGTCTCTGCACTCCTGATATAGAGGTTACCAGGTTGTGCCGTGATAAATTCAGGCTTACCCAGTATCTGGCTAGTCATGATATATGTCGTACTATATCCACAACGCTGTGGTCAGAAACAGACCAAGTTTCACTGAGCTATCCAATTTTAGCCAAGCCCAGATTTGGCCGTGCCAGCGAGGGTATCATTGTTGTAAGAAGCGGGAGAGATTTAGGATATCTGCAGGAGGCAGCCGCAAACACTGATTATATACTGCAGCCGCTTATCCAGGGTGAAATTCTAAACGTGGATGTAGTGAGAAACCCTGATAACAGTGTCGTATGTGTAGCCCGGCGGGATTTAATAAGACACCCATCTGGAGTAGGGACCACTGTTGAAATAATCAATCATAGCGCTCTTGTGAGTGTTTGTATCCGCATCGCCCAGCTATTGAATATCATTGGGGCCACCAATTTCGAATTTATTGAAACCCCTGACCAGTTATATTTAGTGGAAATAAATCCTCGATTTTCTGGAGGAGTGGAGTTCAGCTGTATAGCCGGGTATGACGTGGTTACCAACCACTTAAGATGTTTTACCGGTCATACGATAGAAATTAATCCGGTGATAAGGAGAATGATCATTGCCCGCAAATACGAGGAATACATAACCAAGGAGCTGGAGAAGGAGGAACCGACTCCAGGTTGATCATTTAAGGGAGTAATTATGCATGGGTAGCACAGTTTATTCATGAGGTATTGAAAATGATTCACAAGCTTTATGAAAAAATTATCCGCACCTCTATGGTAAGGTTTGGTTATTCGCCCTTTTTTGCTGTGCAGGTATGGAACGAACGGTGGGATGATATTTTACATAACCATACCACCACCTGGCAACAGAAAATCTGGTCCCAGCGAAGAGGATTTTTGTCAGACAAAATTGTCATTTATGGACTAACTAAAAACAACTACACTGACTACCTGACTGATTTTGATTATAAAAAAATCTACCCCATTAACGGTTCCTGCACTCACTTGATAGATGATAAGCTAGTTATCCGTTATTTGCTGCAACCTTTCAGGAAGTATCTGCCTGAGTACTATTTCCAGATTGAAAAAGGCCAGATAATAACTTTGCCTGATCTGCCCGCTGGCTTTGAGTCCTCTCCGGATGGGATCATACGGCTATTAACCACCAAGGGTAATTTAGCCCTTAAGCCGGTTACCGGTTCCAAAGGAATTGGATTCTACAAGCTTTCATTTGATATGATTGGATTCTATATTAATAATCTTGAAGTGCAACGAGAGGAAATAATCACTTTATTAAACCAACTGGATAAGTATCTTGTCACTGAATATTTGATGTCTCACCCGGATATTCGCAGAGTCTATGCAGCTTCTCCCAACACTCTGCGGGTTTTGGTTATCAAACCGCCACGGGATGACCTTATTTTTGCTAATGCTCATGTCAGATTTGGCACCTCCGAATCGGGAGTAGTTGATAATACCAGTGCTGGGGCCATATTTGCTGATGTTGATTTTGAAACAGGGAGAATCTCCGCTGGCAGGAAATATCTCAAATATGGAATCGAAAGTTGCGAACAACACCCAGATACAGGGGAGCCTTTGAATGGAACTGTACCTCACCTGGAACTGATCAAATCAAAAATCCGGGAAATTAGCCGATACATTCCCCAAATTATATACGTCGGGTATGACATAATAATTACCGACCACAGTTTTAAAATAATCGAAATGAATTCCCATCCGGGCATAGCCGCCCAACATTATTATCCGTTACTAAAGAACGAGAATTGCCGAAGAATTTTTCATGACTTGATAGAACAGCAGAGAAGAGGTTGACGCACAGGTGAAGAAGGTCCTGTTGTTAGGCGGATCGGCTCAACAGATTCCAGCCATAATTACCGCACGTAATTTGGGATACAGAACGGTGCTTTGCGATTATTTGCCGGATAATCCGGGGAAACTCCATGCTGATCAATTTTGTTGCGTGAGCACCACTGACCAATACGCAATATTGGATGTGGCTAAAAAGGAGAATATAAATGGCATTGTTGCCTATGCCTCCGATCCAGCCGCCCTGACGGCCGCTTTTGTGGCCAATGAGATGGGGCTGCCTGGCAATCCATACCCATCGGTGGAGATACTCACTCATAAAGACAAATATAGAGAATTTCTAATCCGGAATAATTTTTGGACTCCCCATGCCCAGGGCTACAGTTCTGTTGAGGAAGCTTATCAGGATATCAGTGGATTTAAACTACCGGTAGTAATCAAACCGGTGGATTCATCCGGCAGTAAGGGTGTAAGTATTTTAGCCAGGACGGAAGACCTGATGGGGCAGGCGTATGAAGCCCTGGGTTATTCCCGTTGTCAGCGTTTTATCATTGAAGAATTTGTGGAGCAAAAGGGTTATCAGGTGGCCGGTGATGGTTTTGTTATAGACGGGCAGTTGGTATTCAGGTGTTTTGGTAACGATCATTTCTACTCTATGAATCTTAATCCTCTAGTGCCCGTGGCAGCGAGTTTCCCTTTTTATGGTTCACAGGGTCTGCAAACTAAAATACATATGGAAATCCAGCGTTTATTATCATTGCTGGATATAAGAATGGGCGCGTTAAATTTCGATATTCGCATCGATAAGGACGAAAATGTATATTTGATGGAAATTGGGCCGAGAAATGGCGGTAATTATATACCTCAAGTAATAAAGTATGCAACCGGGGTTGATTTGGTTGAATACACCATAAAAGCAGCCATGGGTGAAGATTGCAGCGATATCAGGATGGTACAGCCAGAGGGCTTCTGGGCTTATTATGCTTTGCATACTAATAAGGCTGGAATCTTCAAGGGTATAAGAATCGATGAAGAGGTTGAACACAACCAGCTGATTGAGAAACACCTGAATTATAAACTGGGTGACTGGGTACCAGCGTATACAGGATCGAGCTCTACGGTGGGCATTTTTCTGATCAACTATGCTTCCCAGCAGGCTATGTTTGATATGATTGATCATCCCGAACATTGGCTGGAACTAATTGTGGAGTAATAAAGCACAAGGACGGGTGAAATGCGAAAAAGGGTTATGATCCTGGGTGCGGGACGTGAGCAGGTGCCGATTATTAAAACTTGCCAGGAGGCTGGCGGGGAAATTATCCTGGTAAGTCCAGAAGGATCTTACCCGGGATTTAAATACGCCGATAGATACTATCATGTTGATGTTAAGGATAAGGAAGCGGTTCTTAAGGCGGCCAAAGCCGAACGTATTGATGCGGTTTTGTCCGACCAGTTAGATGCAGCGGTTCTAACCACCGCCTATGTGGCTGAGCAGCTTGACCTTCCTGGGATTGGCTATGAGGTAGCAACAAAATTCACCAACAAGCTTGTGATGCGACAAGAAGCGGAAACTCTGGGGATCAAAGTGCCCCGCTATCATGGGGCAGGTAACATAGAGGAGGCTAATGAGGCGGCCCGCTCAATTGGTTATCCGGTGGTCATCAAACCGGTTGACAGTGCTGCCAGTCGGGGAGTGTTCAGAATAAATGATGATCACCAACTCCGGGAGCATTTTGCTGAGAGCTTGGCTTTTTCGAGGATAAAAAAAATCATTATTGAACAAATGCTAAAGGGAAGGGAGTATGTTGTTCAGAGTTTCTCCTATAATGACGAAGTCACTAATCTAATCATTGGTCACCGGGAGTTTTTTGAGCTTCCCAATTTATTCATTCCCCGGGCGGCTCTTTATGTTGATGCCGGTTCGGCCAGCTCCAAAGCTGAACTTGATATCCTGGCTGCCCATGCTCGATTGGTCAGGGGATTAGGTCTTAAATTGGGGATTGCCTATGGTGAGTATTTACACAATGAAGAAACAGGTGAGGTATATCTGGTGGAAATCGCTGCCCGGGGGGCAGCGACGTTTACGTCTTCCGACCTGATTCCACTGGCTTGCGGATTCAATGCCAACCAACGCCTGGCTGAAGCGGCTATGGGATTAAAGCATTCACCAGAACCTATTTATTGTAGACAGGGTGCAGCCGCTTACTTCTGTT
>JAXDBN010000235.1:0-5736 GCA_034678805.1 Syntrophomonadaceae bacterium | reverse complement strand
TAAACAGCATTGCTCTATCATTCTTTATTCCTCACGTTATTTTGTGGATATTTTATATTATACCCTTTTGAAGATGCCTGATTATTTCTCCAATTCTATGATTTTTCCCCAAAATAATAGAGAGGAGGTAGTCATATAACTTTAAAAGGAGGTGTTAGAACAATATTTATTTGTGCAATATAACATATTTCAGTTTTTATTGAATGGAGGGAATGAAATGTCATCAAAAATTAAAGTGTTGGTATTTGATCTGAAGCACAAACCCCTAATTTAGAGTATTAAGGATATAATTGTCTTTGGAGTTATTCCTATATAACCTGAAGAGGTTAATAAGGGTAACAGATTTTCACCGTAAGATTTATTAATAATCACGAAATAAGATTTTTCCAAGTGCTATGTTGCCAAGGAGGAGGAATTTGTGAATAGAATTAAAAGAAACATCATTAGAGTAATATTCATATATTCGGTAACGATATTTGTTATAGGCTGTAATAATCAAATGCGTGACGGTAGAATAACAGATACTCAACCTAGGTCTAATTTAACTAGTGTATTAACTTGTATTGAAATTGAGAAATCACTAGGCGAAAAAGGATTTCAGCCTACAAAGACTACAGAAGATAATGGAACTTATAAAATAAATGATATTACACCCATAATTTATTACTTGAACGATACAGAGAGTATTCTTCTTTATGAGTTCTCCTCCATAGCAGAACGCATACGCAATGTATCTGGCAGCTATTTGGCAGACGCTCTGGCATATGAGTATCCTCTAAGTGACACTTATTCCTATTGGACTTTTACGATACGTAATTTTTTGATTGTGCATAGGGTTGATACTAAGGCGATGAACGATTCAACCTTTGAAAATAACTTGAAGATAATGAAGCAAGTGGCTTTAGATTTGAACGATGGAGAAGAAGTTTTGTTTCATGGTAAGAACAAAAACTGGGAGGCGCAGGCATTCATTCAATACTACCAAAATTGGTACGAGGATGAGAACGGTGAAATTCGGGCTGATCAAATATCCCAACAAGTTGTAAGATTTAAGTATTGTGGAGTAGTAAATGAAAAGCCTCAATCAATACAATATGAATACAAATACCCCTCTGGTACTGGAAGAGGAACTATTCATATTAGATCGGAAGATAAAGACGGATGGATAAGTCTTGGAAGAATTGACAGTAGTTTTATACCGGATTCCCAAACTGTTTGCACTCTAAATCTGACGTGGGACAACAATAATGAATGTATTAACATGACACAAAAAATAAATTGAAACAAGATGAGACTCCTTAACCCAAAAATTTGATTGGAAGCAAGGGAACGTCGGATTTTGTGAAAACTCATCTCTGTTGCTACGCTATCATGTGTGAAGTTTTTGACGCTTACCTTTAAAGACAAGACAGATAATGTTCACGTGAGATTGTAGTACCTAATATTTTTCAGGAATCCCTTAGGAACGGGCTTTTCGTGGATTCTTAAAGTGAAGTTGGGTTAGAACATGGCCGGCAGTCCCGGTTTGCCTTATAATTTAGCCAATGATAACCAATGGCGGAGCAGACCAACATGCACAAACTGGAACTGAAATGGCGGGTTTTCTTTATCATAGCGGTGGGTATACTCATTTCCACCCTGGACAGCAGCATCCTTAATATAGCCAACCCCAGCATCGCCAGGGAATTTGGTGTAGAACTACAAGATATTCAGTGGGTGGTAAATGCGTACCTGCTGGTGATCACTTCTACCCTGATTTTCTTCGGGCGATTGGGGGACATTAGAGGCAGCAACCGCATATTTACCTGGGGATTCATGGTCTTTGCCCTGGGGTCTTTGGGGTGCAGCCTTTCCAGGAGTCTTATGATTCTGGTTGGTATGCGGATATTGCAGGGTCTGGGTGCCAGTATGATGATGGCCACCGGCATAGGCATCGTATCCAACGTATTTCCCGATGCGGAGCGCGGCAAGGCGCTGGGCTTGACCGGAACAATGGTAGCCCTGGGGAATATGCTGGGACCCAGTGTAGGCGGTCTGCTGCTGGCCAGTTTTAAATGGCCCGTAATTTTCCTCATCAACATTCCCATCGGGATAGCCGGTTTCTATCTGGGATATCGCTACCTGCCCAAGGAAGACCGGGAAGGAGAAAAGAGCTCATTCGATCTGCCGGGGACGGCAATATTAGCCGTAGTGGTGACCACCTTGCTCTTGGCGCTTTCCGGCGACGCGCTGGATATTTACTTATTGGGGGCCAGCCTGATGGGGCTGGCAGCTCTTTGCTGGTGGGAGCGCAAGGCCCCTGCCCCGTTGCTGGATTTCGATCTTTTCCGGAATCAAACCTTTGTAGTCGGAAACCTGGTGGCGGTAGTTGCTTACAGCACCCACAACTCAGTCGTTTTCCTGCTGCCGTTTTACCTGGAAGCCATCCAGGGTTTGTCCCCCGCCAATTCCGGCCTGATCATGACCACCGCCCCGATCGTGATGGCCTTCGCCGCACCCCTGGCCGGGCATCTGTCCGACAGGTACGGTTCTCTGCCCATAACCGCGATGTCCCTGGGCTTACTGGCCGGAGCCTTTGCTATGTTTTCTTTTCTGCGGGCAGACTCGCCTATCTTCTTTATAATGGCTGCCCTGGCTGTGATGGGGCTGGCCATGGGCAGCTTCGGTTCCCCCAACACCAGTTCCATCCTGGGTTCGATGCCCAAAGAAAAGGCCGGTTATGGCGGCGGCTTCATATCCACCAACCGCAACCTCTCCTATTCGCTGGGAATCAGCCTGTCGGTTCTCGTCTTCGGCCTGGTTTTCGATCGCCAGTCGATCACGTTTGATTACCAGACCGCTTTCATGGATGCCCTGCACACGGTGCAGAGCGGGGCTGGAGTTCTGGTGGCTATCACCTGGTTGCTGTGGGTGGTTTACCATCTGCGCCGCCGGCGCAACCGGGAATCAACTCCGGAGCGGCTATTTCAGGATTAGGGTGCCAGAACCCCGGTTGGTGTGCTGAATGGTGGTGTCGGCCGACCTGCCTATGGACCAGATCACCGGATTGTCACCCATGGACAGGGGTTTGTCCCAGCTGTCACCGGTCACCAGCTGGCGTTTGAATTCAAAGGTTACCCAGCCGTCGGCCTGCGAGCCGCTGGGTTCGAGGATGTTATTGCTGCCCCCCAGCTCCGTGTCAGGCGGATGGGGGCCGAAGGCGCCGGTGGAATAGGCATCGGTAATACTGACTGCGCCGCCGCTGATAACACAGATAATGTCGTCCGCCCCCTGCATCTTGAAATCCGGGCGGATCCCCAGGGCTATGTATCCGTTGTTTTGGGCCCGGAGTGCCATGCAGACCTGATCGCCTTCCACCCGGGTGAAGACCTGCAGAGGGCCGATTTGCTGGAACTGGGAGTATTCGTTGTCGGTCACTGTCCCGTTGGAGGTCCAGGCGATCGGCTGGACCGATACCAGGGGATGGCTGCTGTTTTCCGGGGCTGGGGTCGGCCCGGTCGGATTGGAGCCGTTATTGCCGGCGCAGCCGGGCAAGAGGATGGCCAGGAGCAAAGCCGCCAATAGCCACCAAACGAATCTGAATTCCAACCTTTTCCCAAACATAAGGCACCCTTCCTTTCTGCTGTTCAAGCGATTGAGACCAAACATCCAGGCAGCTGAAGAATGTTTGCGATAGTGGTCCTATACATCTAAAAAGTCAATTTGTCTTCATTTTGAACGTGTGAACACGCTTTAGGCCGGTTTTCAATCAAATGCGGCCACCGGGTACAACCTGACCGGACCAAAGATCGGGTTCGGGAAACGAAACCTGCACTCTGGTGCCTTCCCCTACTGTGCTGATTAACTGGATAGTCCCTCCATGAGCTTCTACGATAGCCTTGGTGATCGCCAGACCCAGACCAGCCCCCCCTTCCCGGCGGTTCCGTGAAGTGTCGCTGCGGTAGAACCGTTCGAAAATATGAGTGATATGCTCCGGGCTGATGCCCGGTCCATTGTCCTGGATAACCAGCTGCACCTTTTCGTGTGCTTTGAGCAGCGATACCCGTATGGTTCCCTCCAACGGATCGGTATGCTGCACCGCGTTCTGAAACAAATTCAATACTACCTGTTTGATTTGATCGGGATTGAAGCGGCATTCCAAGTCAGGCTGGACAGTGAGGACCAAGCGGCGCTCTCCGGCCAGGATGCGCAGCTGCGCTTCCATCTCCCTCAAGGTCTGATCGAGAAATCCAACCTCCTTCTCCGCGTAGGGAGTCCGGTCCAGTTTGCTCAGCAGGAGCAGGTCATGGACCAGTTTGTTAAGCCGGAGGGATTCGCTATGCATACTCTGCAGGGCTGTCGCCAGCTGCTCTGGCTGGTTGGCCGCCCCCCTCAGCAGAACCTCCAGGAATCCGTGGATCGAGGTCAGCGGGGTGCGCAATTCATGGGAAGCATCGGCGATGAAACGCCGCATCTGCTCCTGGGTCTCTTTCTCGGCGGCGAAAGTAACCTCCAAACGATGCAGCATCCCGTTGAAGGATTCCGCCAGGCGATCGACTTCAACTTGCCCCTGTTGGGCGGGAAAACGCCGGTCCAGGTTGCCGGCGTCGATCTGGGCCGCCGTATCCACCATGTTGGACAAAGGGACCAGAGTCCTTCTCAATACCGGCAGGAACGCCAGCAAACCTACCAGCAGCGCTCCCAGGGCCAGGGCCATGAATACCAGCACGTGGCGCAGGAGCAGTTCTTTAAGAGGTGCGGTGCGGGTGCTGATTATAGCGATGCCTATTGTTTGACCGGGTTCGCCGCCCACTGGAGCGGTCACTACCAGTTGCTCTTCGGATCCGGTTTTGTCGAGTAAATAGAACTGGCGGCTGCGGGGGTCCCATAACTGATTTCTTTGTTCCGGGGTTAAAGAGGGGGGTTGAAGTCCGTGATCGCTGATAAGCAGGGTGTAGTTTCCCGCTTGGTCAACCAACGCCAGGCTGGTTCCCGGCATGAAAATGACCGGCGGCACAGGCTCTTTTTCTGTCTCCGGGGCGGAGCCGGCCACCAATGTTGCCCATGTCGCGGGGGTTATACTGCGAACCTGACCCTGCAGTCTGATGGCCATGTTTTTATAGGTGTTATCGCGCATGAAAACATACTGGATGATGCCGATCAAGACCAGCAGCACCGCCAGAATTAGCAGAGAGCGCGATAACAGCTGAACTCGCAGGGAATTGAATCCCAGTCTTCCGGGAACGGGCTTATCCGCCCGAGCCGTCTTCATATATCCACCCGGTAGCCGGAACCACGCAGGGTGCGGATAAGGAGATGGTCCTTATCATTAAGCTTCTCCCGCAGGGACCGCACATAGACCTCGACTATGTTGTCTTCCCCGCCGAAATCATAGCCCCAGACCTTGTCCAGGATTAGTTTCTTGCTCAGTACCAGACCATGGTTCAATACCATGTACTTAAGCAGTTCATACTCGGTAGGCGATAATTCGAGGATACGATTATCCAGCTTTATCTCCCGGCGGCGATCATCGATACTGAACGGACCCAGGATCACTTCCCCGAACAGATGGGGAAACTGGTTGCGGAGGCGGGCATTTATTCGCGCCAGCAATTCCTCGAAACTGAAGGGTTTGACCATATAGTCGTCCGCCCCTATCGAGAGGCCTTTCACCCGGTCGTCGACCTCATCCCGGGCGGTCAGCATGATTACCGCCACATTATCCATCTTCTTGAGCTGCCGCACCACTTCGAATCC
>JAXDBN010000234.1:0-3434 GCA_034678805.1 Syntrophomonadaceae bacterium | reverse complement strand
ATATACTTGCCATAGGTGGTCCCCAGGAGTAGATCGACCCGGTCTTCTTTCAGCCACTGGTGCAGGGTAAATAAATCCCCAGACGCCTTGACCCTGGCCTCGATCCCGGCTTGAGCCAGCATCTGCCTTACTTCCTTTTCGAAGGCCTCGCCGGGGGTACCGGTAAGTACACATTTTGGCACCATACCTAATTCAAGCGTAAAAGCGGTCAGGGCAATGACTACATCAGGATCACCGAAAATAGACACTTGTTTACCCTGGTATTGATCATGTAAATCCACCATCACATCAATGAGCTGACCTCTCTCCTCTTCTATCTCCGCCGGTATTTCCCGGCCCGTGATCCTGGATACCGCCATCAGGAATTTATCAGTCGCCTCCACCCCAATCGGGGTTCGCAGGATAACCGGCCGAACCCGGGCCTTTTTCCTTAATTCATCGGCGGCGTCCGCCGAAGCAAAACCGCCCAAGGCAATAGTAGCGTCAGAATTACCGGCATCAACGATGTCTTTTATTCTGGTTCCCCCAGCCGGGTACATATCATACTGGCCGGTCAAAGGAGCATCCAGGACCCCGCTGGTATCGGGGAACATAATAAATTTCACCCCCATGGATTTCAGGATTCGCTTGATCTCGCGCATGTCACCGGGATTAACAAAGCCCGGTACGATGTTAATTTTTTCATTGGGTCTATTGCTGTTTACACTCAGGTATTTGACCATACCCTTTACCATGTTGGCAAAACCGGTCACATGGGAACCAACGTAACTGGGGGTGTTGGCGTGGATAACCATCTTACCTTCCGGTATCTGCGCCTGACTAATATAGGTAGGGATGTCATCCCCGATGGTCTCCGATAAGCAGGTGGTGTGAACAGCGATTATATCCGGATCATAGATAGTAAAAATGTTCTTGATAGCCGTTTTCAGGTTGGAACCCCCGCCAAAAACGGCTGCCCACTCGGTAAAGGAGCTCGTCGATGCCATAACCGGGTCCCGGAAATGCCGGGCCAGGTGCATCCGGTGGTAAGAGCAGCAGCCTTGCGATCCGTGACTGTGGGGCAGACATTTGTGTATCCCCAGGGCAGCATACATAGCTCCGATGGGCTGACAGGTCTTGGCCGGATTTATGACCAGGCCCTTGCGCTCCGCATATTCTGCCGGTGTATAGTCCAACATCTAAACCACCTCCTTAACATAGTACCCTTCCAGCATCGGCTCGGCTTTCCAGGGAGGCCGAACCAGGTTCCAGGCAGGAGCGGTCAATCCCATCGCGATGTCCCGGGCAAATGTAGCTGCTCCCTTGAATCCGGCATAGGGACCGGTATAATCGTAGGAATGCAGTTGCTTGGAGAATACCCCCATCTTGTGAATCTCATATTTTTCTTTGATCCCGGCACAGAATATATCTGGTTTCAGCAGCTTGATAAACTCATCGATCTCGTAGTGATTGATATCATCGATTATCACCGACTGGTTCTTCATTACCTTGATCATGCCCCCAAAATAATTCAAAGGAATCTGAGTTTTTAACTGTTCATATTTATCTTTGGACAGCACCAGCCGGTAATATTTTTCATCCGGTTCCGGGTGCAGGGTTTCGATGTTTTTACTGTCCGCATCCTCTTTAATGAAGGGCAGTACCTCACGGCCTTCGTAATCATCCCGGTGGGCAAATTCAAATCCGGCCAAAACGGTTTCCATGCCCAGGTCCCGGAAAAGATACTGGTAATGCAGTGCCCTGGAACCACCTACATAGAGCGCTGCAGTCTTGCCGCTGCAAATGGGCTTATATTTCTCTATGATAGGCATAACCTCAGCCAGTTCTTCGGCGATTACCGCTTCGGTCCGGGACGTAATGGCAGGATCATCAAAATAACGAGCCAGGTCGCGGAGCGAATCGATGGTGCTCTGAACTCCTATGAAGTTCACCTTAAGCCAATCAGTGCCGTATTTGTCATGCACCATATCGGCAATATAGTTGATGGAACGGTAACATTGCACCAGATTCAGGGTGGCTTTATGAGCATTCCTCATCCTTTCCACGGCACCGTTGCCGGTCATGACCGACACTATTTCATACCCGATCTTGGTCAGAACCCGTTCGATCTCCCAGGAGTCACCGCCAATATTATATTCACCCAGGAGATTGACAGAATATTTTCCTACCGCCGCATCTCCGGTACCTATGACATTTTTTATCAGCTCGTTATTGGCGATATGATGCCCGGCAGACTGGGTCACCCCTTTATACCCCTCGCAGCTGAACGATAATACCTGGATATTGAATTTTTCCTGGGCCCAGACGGCTACCGCTTTAATATCGTCTCCAATCAAGCCAACCGGGCAGGTGGAACATATCATTATGTTTTTCGGTTTGAAGATCTCGACTACTTCAGTAATCGCCAGTTTTAATTTTTTCTCCCCACCGAATATAATGTCGCCTTCCTGCAGGTCAGTCGAAAAGCAATAATTCAGGAAATTGTCTTCTTCGCCTTCATCCAGTCTGGCTTTATTACGGCGGGTGCCCCAGCTGTAATACCCGCAGCCTATCGGACCATGGGTAATTGTTATCGCGTCCTTGATCGGGCCGATAACAACCCCCTTGCATCCTGCATAGCAGCAGCCCCGGCTGGTGATAATCCCCGGGACAGTCCTGGTATTGGCAGTTATAACCTGGGGATTATCGCTGGTATGATCTACCATCACAATATGGTCTTTTCGGTTTTTGTATACGCTGGCTGGGTATTTACCCAGAATTTTATTTAGCTTGTCATGCACGATCGCTTCACCTCCATCTAAATGGCATGCTGGTCATTTTCCCCGGTTCTGATTCTAATCGCATCTGTGATCGGCAGTACAAAAATTTTCCCGTCATCAGGATGTCCCTTTTGGTTGACAGTGATAATCGCGTCCACCAATTTGGGAACCTCTTCATCCTGCACAACTATTGATATCAGCCTTTTCGGCACCAGCCGATGTCCTTCGGATACGGCCTCCGCCACTACCGGTGATTCAATAGCTCCGCCGGCCAGCAGATTTTCTATCAAGGTAAAATCAACCTTTTTTCTCCCTCGGCCTAACACTTTGACCGCGGTCACAGCCGGAAAATCTGCTTCGAGCAAAGCTGCTTTGGTTTTATTGATCATATCCATGCGGATAATCGCCATTACTTCTCTCATTTCACCCACCCCTACAACTCGTTATGGCCGGAACTTATGGTGTAGGCCTCCAACACCGGGCTGATAAATATCTTGCCATCTCCGAAAGCGGCCTTTTGCCCGGTCTTGGCATTTTTCATGACTATTTTCACTACGTCATCCTTATCCTCATCCTGGACAACCATCATCAGCATTTCCTTGGGTATTTCATCATAAAAAACATCACCTACCTTGACTCCCTTTTGCTTGCCTCTGCCCATTACGTCCATTTTGG
>JAXDBN010000233.1:0-2681 GCA_034678805.1 Syntrophomonadaceae bacterium | reverse complement strand
AATCGCCCATATCAAGTTGATGAAAATCGCACTCTATCAGAAGAATTAAAATATGCCAATTGTAGTCTGTTTGAGAATGGGATGGACCAAAATGCCCTAACCGATTTACTTAAAATGTCAATTCAATAAAAACAACCATCTTATGATTAATTCAGGCACATAGTTGTTAGAGTGAGAGCGACAGGTATGTCAGATTGCCAAACAATTTGAGATCGTGTTAGATTTTGTGAAAACCTCCAGACAGATTTAGAAATCATATGTTCCCCTTTGAGTAGATACCTGAAAAACAAAATTTCAGGGCTACACAAAGAGAAGTTTTTTATGGGAAGAAGATGGGTGAAGCCCGCGCATCCAAGGCTTTGGAGATGAACTCCGGAAACCCTGATGCTCGCAGTATTATTGCCGATCTGGATTTGTGGCTTACAAGAGAAGGAACTCCACTTCTTAGGTGGACTGTTGCAGTATCTCTACCTGACAGAGCCGACGGGACAGCGCATGGATTATCATATATGATAAACGCTGAAACCAGAGAGGTTTATGAGGTTACCGGGTATTAATTAATACTGTTCTTTGATCTTGCTCCCACTGGAATTACCTGATGAAGAAATTGTAGTCTGGGGGTGGCATCAACACTGCACACAAATAGAGCTTGCCGTCTTTACACTTCATCTCGGTTATATCTGTCAGCCATTTAGTATTGGGAGTATCCGACTTGAAATCGCGTTGCAGCAAGTCCTCCGCCGCCTGTGCCGCTGGATTTGCCTTGGTAATTCCAGTGGGTTTGCGCCTTTTAGCAGAAACGCGAACTTGCTGAGGTCTTAACCTGCGAGGTGGTACGTATTCTGGATGTGAAGCCGGAATGGGTTGAACTGGTGATCGATGAATATCCCCACGAGAACTGGGCTACTGCTGGCCAAATACATGCTGATAAGTATGGCCCGGGTTGTGGTTCTGAGGGCTTAGAAGACTAACCTGGACGGTAGCCTTCCGGCGAGACTCTGTTTGTATTGGCTTTGAAGATATTGGGTGCTGTGTTAGTCGTCCAGGCTTTACCCGATGCAGTACAGCTATTGTCCAATGTTATCTATATCAAGAGTGTCAGTCCGGTATGGGATACGGGCGTCCAAAGCCAATTTATTTACACCCATCTAATTTCCACCCCTATATATTTTGGCATAGGTTGGTATCTGCTTAGAGGAGGGCGGTTGTTAGTGATCTGGGCTTTCCCGGAGTCAACCGAAATGATGCCCAAAGAATAGAATGAGCAAATGAAGAGTGGCTCAAAAAAAGCGTAACTGAGTAATATGAAATAAACCGGAAGGTATTGGGTGTCTATGTGTTTCGTTCGGGGAGGTGAAACATATGAAAAACAAGTACTATCTATCAATTATCTTCATTACAATTGTCATCCTGGGTTTGATATCTCTAGGTAAATCAGCAGCTAGCATTTACTATCAATTCCATTACAATAGCATACTTCAGATCAGCATATATCATTTATGCTACATTCTAGTGGGTGTGCTTGTCGGGGTGGAACACTTGATGACTCAATGTTCTTCACCTGGCGTCTGGCATCTCGATAAACAGCGTCTTTTATGGTATACGTTTCCTCTTCTTATTTTGTATGTGCTTATTATTATCAATTTTGAGGGGATTTTTACAAAAGGCAACATTGTGCTAAACAGCTTCTTCAATCAAGGTATAGGTGTATTTATTGGGTATTCTATAGCGAAAAGTTTTTCAAAATCATAATAAAATTTGAAAAAGGTAAGGGGCTGTCGTAAGTGTGTGAGGCACTAATCGGGTCAGCCTCTTAGGAGGTTGGCCATGAAAAGGATGTTGGCTTTTATGGTGATGGCATTGGCAGTCTCGGGTTGGGGTTGTTCCGGTCAAAGCGGGCAAAACGGGGATGCCGCTAAGGTGGGGCCTGCTCCGGGGAGTTCTGCTACTGGGATTCAATATGACCAGCCGCTGACATTAGATGATGTCCGGCTGGCTTTTCAGCATGCGGGTCTGACGCTGGCCGACCGCCAAGATATCGAGCCAGACAATTATGCCATCAATTCGGTCATCCCGGCGGTCTATTCCATCAGCGGCTCCGGCCAGGTGATCTGTGTTTATGTCTATAATGACATAGCGGAGCGCATTCAGGTCGTCCAGCACCACCGCCTTTCCAAATACGTGCCGCCCTCCTTTTTTCCGGTCCCGGAGGGGTATCTGGCCAGAACCTATTCGACGCGCAATGTTTTGCTGGTCGATGTGCTGGAGATTGGCGGGCAGAATGATATTCCCCCCGGGGAGAATCAGGTTTGGAAAGCCATCGACGCTATAGTGAACTCATTAGATGACATCCAGCAAATGAATTTTGCAGCCCGGAGCCAAAACTGGGACGCTGAGTATTTAATTGAGTACTACCAGCACTGGTATAAAGACGCCGCCGGGGTGACTCATGTGGATCGATACAATACCGGCAAATGGTCTGTATTGTACACTGGTGCCAACCCCGAATCCATCCAGAATATTAGGTACACTTATAAGACCCCTGGGCGGAGCGGCAGCGGAGATGGTATCTTCGACAAGGAGGGGAATGATTATTATCTGCGTATAGGCCAGAGCGGCAGCAGCAGCTACCCGGTAGCTGACGGTGTTTATACCCTGACTATTACCTGGGACGGGGAGGA
>JAXDBN010000232.1:0-2678 GCA_034678805.1 Syntrophomonadaceae bacterium | reverse complement strand
TGAATTTGTTGATCCTTCTGAACTCCGGTCCGGAAGGTTTTTGTTTTTCTGCTGCAGCATAGGTATCGAAAAGCAAAGGAGAGTGAGAATTGTGAGGAAGATTATTGGTTCATTACTGGTACTGATGTTACTGAGCACGGGATTGGCAGGGTGTGCATCAAAAGCCAAGGAAACACCGCAAACCGCCAATGTGAAAATCGGCATTGTTCAAATTGTTGAGCATCCGGCTTTGGACGCAGCCCGACAAGGATTCCTGGATGAGTTGGCCGCCAATGGCTATAAGGAAGGTCAGAATCTGACCATTGACTACCAGAACGCTCAGGGAGACCAGGGCACCCTGCAGACCATTGCCAAGAAGCTGGTGCAGGATAAATGCGATCTGATACTGGCTATTGCCACCCCCTCGGCGGTTGCCATGGCCAATGAGACCACCGCCATTCCGATACTTATTACTGCGGTTACCGACCCGGTCAGTGCCAAGCTGGTCAAGAGCAATGACAAGCCGGATACCAATGTAACCGGAACCACCGATATGAATCCGGTCAAGGACCAGTTGCAGCTAATCAAGGATCTGGTACCTGCCGCTAAAAATGTGGGCATTATCTACAATTCCAGCGAAATCAATTCCCAGGTTCAGATTGATATTGCCGACAAGGCTGCTCCGGGTATGGGGCTGAACCTGGTCAAAGTAAGCGTTACTGCCAGCAGTGAGGTCATGCAGGCGGCCCAGTCGCTGGTAGGCCGGGTGGATGCTATTTACCTGCCCACTGATAATATGGTCATTTCTTCAATGTCTTCAGTCATTAAAGTAGCTGAAGCCAACAAGATTCCGGTTATAGCCGGGGAAAGCAATTCAGTCGAAGCCGGTGCCCTGGCCACCGTTGGTATAGACTATACCAAGCTGGGACAAACCACCGCCCAAATGGCGCTGAGGGTTTTGAAAGGGGAAAAACCACAGGATATGGCCATCCAAGGTCAAACCGGCACGGATCTGGTTTTGAATCTCAAAGCGGCTAAGAACATGGGCGTAACCGTTTCCCAGGATATGATTGCCAAGGCTAAGAAAGTAATTCAATAATAGGTGATAGGATTGGATACAAGTATTTGGTTTGGAGCACTGGAACAAGGATTATTATATGGAGTAATGGTACTGGGTGTCTTTATCACCTTTCGGGTTCTGGATTTTCCGGATTTGACGGTTGATGGAAGCTTTACTTTGGGGGCAGCTGTGGCTGCCCGCCTTATTTTTCTCGGTTACAGTCCCTGGTTGGGTATCATTGTAGGGCTGGCACTGGGTATGGTGGCTGGTCTTTGTACCGGCTTGCTGCATACCAAGCTGCGCATTCCTCCTTTGCTGGCCGGGATTTTAATGATGATTGCGCTTTATTCGGTTAACCTGCGGGTCATGGGCGGCAAATCCATGCTCTCCCTGCTGCGGCTGGATACCATATACAGCGGTGTTGTCGGTATTGGCGTACCCCAGGGCTTGGCAGTGGTTACCCTGGGCCTGGCCTTTATAATCATAATCAGTTATTTATTGTTCGTATTCCTGGAGACCGAGATCGGTCTGGCATTGAGAGCTACCGGCGACAACGAGCAGATGATTCGCAGCCTGGGGGTAAACACCGATTCCACCAAAATAATGGGTCTTTCTCTCAGCAACGGGCTGGTCGGGCTGTCGGGAGCGCTGGTCGCCCAGTACCAGAGCTTTAGTGATGTAGGCATGGGCATCGGCATGATAGTGGTGGGACTGGCATCGGTCATCATGGGCGAGGTTGTGATCGGCAACAAGACTCTGCTGCGCACCTTGATAGCGGTTGTGGCAGGATCGATTATGTACCGGCTGGTGATTACCCTGGTAATGTGGCTGGGCCTTCCGCCTACTGATTTAAAACTATTTACTGCGGTTCTGGTGATACTGGCCATGGCCTCACCCATCATTAAAGAGAAGCTAGCCACGGTTCGGCCGGTGAAAGGTGAATGGTAGATATGCTGTCGTTAAAAGGACTCACAAAGACTTTCAATGTTGGGAGTATAAATGAGAAGATCGCTCTGAACGGGCTATCGCTGGATATGCAAGCGGGAGATTTTATCTGCATCATCGGCGGAAATGGCGCTGGTAAATCAACGCTTTTAAACATCATTGCCGGTGTCTATCCCCTGGATAAGGGGCAGATAATAATTGACGGAATAAATGTGGAAAACCAGCCCGAATATGTCCGGGCGGCCAGTATTGGTCGGGTGTTCCAGGATCCGATGATGGGAACCGCCGCCTCCATGACTATTGAAGAGAACCTGGCTATGGCCATGAAGAGAGGCAGCCGCCGCAGTTTACGCCACGGTATCAGAAACCGTGACCGGGCTTCTTTCCAGGAACAACTGAGTATGCTGGGTTTGGGTCTGGAAAACCGCTTATCGACCCGGGTAGGTTTGCTGTCCGGCGGGCAGCGGCAGGCCCTGACTTTATTGATGGCTACCCTGGTTCCGCCCAAGCTGCTGCTGCTGGATGAACATATCTCTTCTTTGGATCCGGGGACGGCAGAAAAGGTATTGGATCTTACCAAACAAATAATCAGCAGCCACCAACTTACTACCTTGATGGTGACCCATAACATGGAAGACGCGCTCAGCCTGGGCAACCGGACCATCATGATGCATGAAGGGCAGATAATCCTCGA
>JAXDBN010000231.1:0-8360 GCA_034678805.1 Syntrophomonadaceae bacterium | reverse complement strand
CCCCAGCGCATTACATAGGGTTAAACCAGAGTCAGGTCGGCGGTGCTGGTGGTAACCACCTGGGCTTTTACCTTGCCGGTAATATCGCCGCCGGTGCTGGTAAAGACGTTCTTGGCCACGATGTTGTCCATGCATGCCGCTACTTCTGCCCCGCTCAGGGCAGTTTTGGCCTCATAGACCCGGATAACTTTGGTCCGGCCCAGTTCAGTCGAGAAGCTCATTTCCAAAACTCGCATCGATTATCCTCCTTTCCGATTAATTAGGGGTGCCGGCTCTAGACGTTTTCGAGTTCGCTGTTGACCCGGCGCTGGATGGCGGAGACGGTGAGATCCTGCAGGGTAGCGATCCCGGCCGCACCATTGGCCACGTCATACACGTTTTCATCGGTGGCATCGACCTTTACATCGGAAAAGCGGCGGGTAACAGCCTTGCCGGACTGGTCGAAGATGATAGCCATATCACCGGAGATGGGGGTAGCAGTAACTGCCATACGGTTTCCTCCTTTCTGTCGTTAGTGGTCTCCGTGGCGGGGACCCTGGTATTAGCTTAGTACTGCGGCCGGTAAGGAGCGAATTGGCCCAAATACACAAAGCGGCCAAAGCCAGCCGCTATTTCTGCATAAATAACTGCTGGCCGAAGGACTAAAATATATTTGCGCCGCCAATCAAGCGGGATAAATTATTTAGTACGAATAAATTTGGTGCGGAATCGCTGTCCTGGGGGAGAAGGAGTGGACACAGACGAACCGCCCAGCAGGGTGCGCAGCACGTTCAAGGCGTTGACCAGGTCCTGGTCGAAGCTCTCCGGGGGATGGACCAGCTCGGCCCGGATCTCCATAGCCAGGAGGTAGGCCAGGCGGGCGGTCTTGACACTGCTGCAGAGGGGGAGAACGGTGCCGGAATCCAGTACCAGGCCGGGCGTCTCCCCGGGGTCGAAACGATCGATCCGCTCCAGGTTCACATATCCGTAGGCAGCATCACCCTTGATGCGCCTCTTCCTGAGCTTAAAGGGGACAAATACCCGGCCGTCGGGGAGATAAAAATGCAGCATAACCTGGCGCTCGAATCTGGCGCGCAGCAGCCTGGCCTGGGCAGCCAGATCCACCGCGTAACAACGGGCCAGGGCGCGCTTGATGCTCTCCACCTGGCGCGGGTCATCTCCGCTGTATTCATGATCCGGCCCGGTACCACTGTAAATTATCCTGGTCACGCTGCCGGTGTCGCTGTAGGCCGGGTAAAAGGCCACCAGCTGCTCATAGATCTCCTCTACTCTCGTTACCAACACCTTCCCTTCTGCCGGTACGGCACCATATTATCAACGCTTGCCTGTATATAGCCATTATACCACAAAAAGAACGCCAGTTCGCGGCCGAAAACCAGAATTTTGGCGAGGCTGGATGCTGCCACTGAACAAGTTCCCCAAAAAGGTTTAACACTATATTTATACGAGTTAATTAGCCAAGAGATAAACGGGAAGGAAAATGAGCAGTTGCTATACGAAGACACCTGTCATTTTTCGACAAAAACTTAATATTATGAGATTTATAATCGATAAAATATACGTTTGGCAGTATAATTGTTAAAAAGATGATTATGTGTCACAGGCACTTCTGAGGTCTGCAGTTGATGGGAGAGAGCAACACTATATGGCCAGGACGTTATTGGGACGCTATTACTTTCGTACCAAACTAAAACCGGAATACTGCCAATATCATATGTACGGATATCTGGTCGACAAGAATCGCCATCTGAGCGAAGAGGAACTATCGAGGTTACAGAAAATCAGCACCCAGACCTGGCTATTATATAAAGATCCCGATTGTGAGAACGACGAACAGGCCTGCGAAGTGATGCTCAAAGATCTGGTGGTATATCCGGTAGTGAACAAAATCAACCACAAGTACATCTGTTTTCAAAATATGAAAGAGAAACTTCCCCAGGGAATTACCTATTGCGAACTGGTGATTGCCAATCGCTTGAATCGATGGGTGAAAGAATCCGCTGACGAGTAAATATTGAAAGGCAGGTGGGTGAAATGATAACGGTTACCGAGAAAGCCCGGAAGAAATACCAGGCCGCCCTGGACAAACACAAGGTGTCACCTGACGCTATGCTGCGCATTAAGGCTGGTGAAATGACCTGAAGCGGGAAGCCTGAATTGCTTGTGGCTCTGGATGAGTCGCATAACCAGGATGATAAAGTAATCAAAATTGCCGGGGTGACCATAGCTTACAGTCCCGAGATCGAGCAGTATTTAGAGAATGCGACCCTGGATCATAACTTCCCGTTGAAGTTTTTTGTCAGCCGGGAAGAGTAGAAGAAATATACTGGGCTAAATAACAAAGGGAGCCGGCTTTATAACCGGCTCTTGATTCTGTAAGGGATTAGATTTATTTGCGGGAAACCTTGAAAACCTTGCGCAGGGCTTTGCCCGACGCGGTAAAGGCCAGGTAACCAAGGGCTGCCCCGGCAAACAGCAGGGAACCGACTGTCAGCGCCTTTTTATCCTCCGGTTTGGCATAGTTGCGGTCAGCGGGATTATCTTCTTTGACGTCCAGAATTTCTTTTTCATTTTCAGCCATTCCGATTCCCTCCTCTCATACCCGGTCAGCCCTGGACCGGGTGGGAAAACAGCTCTCCTTATAGCTTCATTATCAGATCAAACGGCCAAAATGTAAATGGCAGATATGTTATCAAGCAGCCTTGACGGCTTGGTTCATTGATTTTGACGGAGCCAAGCCGATTTGATGTCACCCGGCCCGTTTCCCAAAGATTATTCATCTTTCGTTGGTATCTTTAACCTTTATCCGCCGGGTAACCAGGAAGACGAGGACCAGGGAAGTCAGTATGATTATAGTATTAAAGATTATCTTTTCATAATCAGCAAATTTGTTTTCCGGGACTTTCACTTCTATGGGGACTCCTGGGCCTAAAGTCCCTTCAGTAATGACACCTTGCTCGATGGTTGATTTATATCTTTCAATATCGTAGACTGGCTTATCCGCCTGGGGATTGCCATAGACTAGGATGTAGGTCTCGCCTGAGGTACCCGCAAATACCAGTTTGTCAACGAAGAACACCCCTTCAATAGCGGTCATGCTGATCGGTTTATCGTCCTGATCGTCAATCACCATACTGTATTGTGGAAAAGGGCTGTAACCCGGGGGTATGTTAATACTGGTATTTTCCGCAATATTATCATTAATCCTGGTGGCATTAATAATACCGCTGGCAATTTCTTGCGGAGTATTATTCGATACCCCGTATAACCGGTAACGGCGATAGAAGCTGCCGTTGGTTCTAAGGTTAAGGGTTTGTAGGTGCAGCAGGGAAGGATTATTAATTACTATTTTGGTAGAGCGTTGTTCCTGGCTGCTGCTGAACTCCAAAGCTGCAGTGCGGGCAAATTTCTGATATCGCTCCACCTTCTGGGAGTATTGCCCTCTTAAATTGGTTATATCGATTCTTTGGGCATTGCTGAGCAGCGCAATCCGATAATATGGATATTTCAGCGTTTGCCCGAATTCAACATAACTCTTGTCAGCTACATCAACCTTATATACTTTGTATTCGCCGATAAATGTCCAGTTGGTATCATCATAACTGCCCCACACCTGGGCATTGAAAAAATAGGATGGACTATTTACCGACAGAACAATACGGTTCACCTGAGTATCTTGGTTGGCGATATTGGTGAGCCTAAAATCATGAAAGGTGTTATTGTCTTTTACATAAGTTTGGACAAAATTACCCCGGTACTCTTGGGATATCTCCTCTGTAACCGATGTACCCTGCATCAGGTAGTAGGGCACATATTCACCGCGATGGTTTACAACCCGCAGATCGCCTAGATTAAATCTGGCGTGGGCATATACTTCCTGGTCTAAATATACCGAGGTATAGCTGCCAGGTCCGGCATTGATTTCCTTATAATAGGTCCATCCCGGTTCGGGAAGAGGCTGCGGAGCAGCGGCAGTGCCGCCCAAATTCAGACTCAAAAACAGGATAGATAGTATAATGCCTATAATCTTTTTCAATTTATACACTCCTCTGCACTGCTTTTAGCGGCTATGTCCGGCACGTGAATCGATTTTTCCATCTTCTGATACAGGTAGGATATGCCTAACAGGATCAATCCGAAGGTGAAATAAGCCAAAATTCTGCCGACCGTACTAAGATTAGTGAGGTCGAGCAGGAATAACTTGGCGCAGGCCAGAATAGCCAGGATCAATCCCATCCTCCTGGTGTAATGGAAGCGCTTGTTAAGGCCGTAATAAACGAAGGCAAAGGCCAGCATCAGGTTAGCCAGACTGATGATAAACCTGATGTTCTTCAGCCAATCGAACTGAACCGCTAGGATGAGGGTCAGACTCAAAACAATATAGATGGCCTGGCTCAAAGGGTACAGTTCCAAATTGTATTTGAGTTTGTCTATGTGTCTGAGGATAACAAATCTGACATTAGCAAACACCGCCATATGGAACAGAATCAGAATTGCGAAGGCCACCCAGTCGGAAAACTGGTTTTGTTTATGAAGCAGCTGATAAGAAAGGGTCATGCCAATGCAAATCAGATCAGCCAACACCAGCAGGATAACGGCGAAGTAGGATACCGCCTTATCGAGCAGCGGTTTGTATCTGAGCAGGCCAACCGCGGTCAGCATCAGCAGCAGGGCCTGGAGAACGGTGCGGTAGAAAAAATGCAGGCTCATCTTGATGTGGAACCACCGGACCAGGTAGTGATCATACACATAGGTGCTCTCGCGAAGGGCGTATACGAGTGTATTCATAATTACGATATATTTGAGCATAACTGGAACGAATCTTAAGGACGAATACCTGTTAAGGATACTGCGGGCACTGTATTTATAACAGACCACCAATGCGGTTATCATTCCAGCGGTTATCAACCCGTATTTAAAGTGATATACCGCCGCCGATTGCTGCAGGCCCGCCGCATAACCGCCAAAGTGCATCTGCTCGGCTATGAAGGTCGCATAATTGAGCAAAAGTACCAGCCAGCCGACCCCCTCAAGAAGCTCCAGCTTGTTTTTGAGACCCCAGATTATCATTAGAATGCCTTCAATTATCCAGCCTATGGTCAGCCATTTGATGCCGAACTGGAAGGGTACCATCAGGATGGCAAAGGTTATTGAAGTCAGGTAGAAGATAAGCTTGGTGATTATCTCGTCCTTCATTACCGAGTCAATCACCCGGCCTAATCCATAGTAGAACAGGGCAAAGATCAGGGCCAAAAGCCCTAGATAATCATTCCAGCCGGCTTTGGCAAATATGCCGCAGGCCAGGGCGCAGCTAATGGTGGTATTGACACCCAGCAGGACCATATCATATACATTGAGGCTGATATTCTGCCTAAGCGAGTAGCCCAGGACAATCAGTAAAAAGAGAACGAACATCGCGAAGTCAAATATCAGGCTGATCGGATGGTTCTGGGAAACGCTGAGTAAGTAAAGGAAAACCGGCAAGTTGAGCAGAAAAGCTACATAATTCAGTAACTGCCACTTCTTCTGCAGGGATACAACCAGCACCAGGGTATTCAATAAGAAGACGTAGGCCATCGCCACATAAAGACCGGGCGGCTGCAGGCCCATAGCGAATACATATGAAAAGAAGGGCAGGTATCCGCCAATCAAAGAGTAAATACAAATGGTCTTGGAATTATAGCGAAGCGACAACGCGATGGCGACCAGGGTAACCAGTATTGACAGCAGCATGGCTATGTTAAGGCTGAGGATGTGCAGCAGAAAATAGCTGCTAAAAGTAGCAAAATACAGGACGGCAACGCCGCCCGCACTCAGTCCCATGGCAAAAATATTCTTCTGTTTGCGCATCAGGAACTCGCCGATTGCCAGCATTAGCAGGCCGATGGTGTAACTGGCTATACCTTTTAGGTTGGCGCCAAAAAGCGTGTAGCTTAACTTAATGGCAGTGGCCACCCCCAGCAATATCAGCAGTACACCTAACCTGTTCATCCAACTTAGCCCCAGGTTGATCTCGAGATTATTCTGGCGAATTCTTTTCTGCAGGGTTTCCTGATCGACACCCTCATCCTGCAGTTGCCGGTAGCGAGCCTCTATTTCGGCTAGATTGAGATTTCCCTCGGCTTCAAGCTGTTTCTTACGTTCTCCCACCTTCTGATCTATAACAACACGAATATCATTCAGCTGGTCCTGCAGTTCCTGCCGGTCTTCGGATAATACACTGCCCAGTTGCCTCTCGCTTCGCTTAATCTTGGCTTTGAGATCTTCCTCAAACAGATCGAGGCGTTTGTTGGTTAAATGAGCGCTTTCTTCAAAGTAGGTATCGATTTTTTGGCGTGATATTTTCAATATATTTAGCTTCTCATTTATGATCTGATCATTAAGGGCGGCGCGCAGCCGGATATTTTCATCGCTGATTTGGGCCAGGTCGGTGCTCAAATCCTTATTCTTGGTTTCCAATTGTTGCAGTTTAAGCTGCATTTCCTCGTTGCTTATTAACAGTCGATCTTCATCAAGCAGGGTGATTAAGGTTTGAATATCTGCGAGGGTATCCTTTTGCTTCTTCAGTAGACTCTCGGCATACTCTTTATTCCCCAAATTAACCGCCTCCTATGTCTAAAAGAATTGAACATTGGATGCACTTCAGGCTGCCCAAAGTAACTGATGCAGTTTAATTAAGAGTTGCAGCATCTAATTCTGAATGAATAAAAGATAAGGGAGAAGATTGAATAAGCGAACTCCAGCGCCATAAACCCAGCCAATACCGGTAAAACTTTTACAGCGTGTTGTGGTGGCGATAAGCATTAACAGGTATTGGTATTGCTGTATTTTAATTATAGCCCTTTATTTATTTTAATTACTACCGGAATTTGTAAAAAGGGCTCGCAACGTCTGTTGTCTAAAAATTCATTTAGATGTCATGCCGTATTAGGTTTATACGCCAGTGCCTGCCCCTTCTTTTTTGTGCTGTAATCCGGGCCGGAATTTCGTAATATTAGGGAGTAGAGCTTTAATGAAATTTCGACAGGGGAACGTTTACCGCCATGAACCGATACGCCAAATACTTCCCGGTCATATTCCTGATCCCTATCATAATGCTGGCCTGGACTTGGCTGGGATCTGATCCCTATACCGGCTACATAGCCGATCCGGTGCAGGTCGGGCTGGATGGGGGCGAGAACATTCAGGTCCTCGGTGACGAGGGCTTTGTGTCGGTGACCCTGCTGGCCAAATATTCAGTTGAAGCGGTAGTCAAAAGCAAAAACCACCTGTCCGATTACGCTTCCCAGGTTTCCAAATACGATCTCGCCTTGGCCTGGGGTGAACTTAATTATAAAAATATCGACGATTATATCAGTTATGGCCAGGGTACGCGCTGCTACACCTACCACTGGTCGGAAGGCTTGCCGGTCACCCCTGCCTATATAGCCACCCACTCCGCCAACACCCACTTGATCCACAGCAATAAGGACGTTTTGAAGAAGATCAAGAGCATCAGCAAAGGCGACCATATAAAACTGGAAGGCTACCTGGTATGCGTCAACTTCCCCTACGGCCCCTGGAGATCGAGCCTGACCCGCAATGATACCGGCAACGGCGCCTGCGAGATAATGTACGTGACCGATGTCAAAAAACTCGACTAACCGCGCGGTAATAGGGCTATAGGCGGACTGAACAAGAAATGATTTTCACATGATTGACATTTAAAATGGATATACATATACTGTAAGTGAACGAACGTACACTCAGAGGAGAGACACCATGCCAATATCTGAAATGAGACAAAGCAAGGAAAGACGTCAGCTGCTTCTGGATAGTTCTCTGAAACTTTTTATCGAGAAGGGTTATTTCAATACCGCCATACGGGATATTATCGCTGAGTCCGGGGTGGGCACCGGAACCTTCTATAACTACTTCATTGATAAAGAAGATGTTTTGAAAGCCCTGCTGGAGGGATTCGCCGACCATATTATCGCCAGCATCAAGGAATATTACCTGATACAAGAAAATCTTGCCGAGCGCTTTATTGAAACCAAGCGCATAACCATGGAAGTATTCGCTCAGAATGTTGAGTTATCGGAGATATACAGCCGGGTAGCCGGTACCAGTGAAGCCATCGATGAATGCTTGAAAGCCTTTGAAGACAAGTTGATCGGTTTCTACTGCAAAAACCTCGAGTATGGAATCAAGAAGGGTGTATTTAAGCCTGTCCCCGTTGCCCCCGTGGCTTATGCCGTGCTGGCAGCGGAAAAATTCCTGCTCTATAAATGGGTGGTACTTAAGGATATAACCAGGGAAGAGATGATCGATATGGTGGTATCCTTCCATGAAACCCTGGCTGCTGGTTTATTGACAAATTC
>JAXDBN010000230.1:0-2745 GCA_034678805.1 Syntrophomonadaceae bacterium | reverse complement strand
GTATAGGTAGGAGTATTATAGTGAAGGCATTATGTATATAATAGGTGTACTGCGTTATACGGAGGAGGACCTATGAAAACTTATCGCCAGGGACATACAGGTAAACAACCAACCCGGTTGACTGTCTGTAAACGGTAAAATAAAAGGGAGAAAAATTGGCCACTAAAAACGGAGAATATTTACCTTAATGTTCCAAACCAGCTAAAATTGTAGGGTAAAAGACTACAATTATGCGAGGAGAGGAACCAGGTGAAGGGGTGGCCGATGTATCAAGAATTACAGCAGCTAAAGGAGATGGGGCTTAATAAATCACAAGTTCAACGGCAGTTGGGCATAGATTGGAAAACAGTTGATCGTTATTGGGAGGTGACGCCAGACGAATTTGCCGAAATAAGAAAAAACACAAAAAGAACCAGAAAGCTTGAAAAATACGAAGAACAAATTGTGAGGTGGTTACAGGAACATCCCGACATGTCATCAGCACAAATACAAGATTGGCTTAAACAGCATTATTTAGATTATCAGGGAAAGGAGAGAACGCTTAGACGATTTATCAGGAGTTTACGGATTCAGTATAACATTAAGAAGCCTGTTATCCAGCGTCAATACCAAGCAGTGGAAGAACTGCCCATGGGTTATCAGGCACAAGTAGATTTAGGTTTTACCACCCTGGTAAATACCCAGGGGCAGCGGGTAAAGCTCACAGGATTTGGGCTGGTTCTTTCACACAGCCGTTATAAATATGTTGAATGGGACGATAAGCCACTTACAGCAGCCAGATTCATACAGGTGCATTATCGGGCCTTTGAATACATAGGAGGGGTGCCAGAAGAAATTGTGTACGATCAGGACAGGCTCCTGGCTATAAACGAAAACTTTGGGGATATCATATACACAGCAGAATTCGAGAGATTCCGGCAGCAGATGGGTTTTAAGATATATCTTTGCCGCAAAAGTGATCCGGAGACCAAGGGCAAAATTGAGGCAGTTATCAAATATGCCAAAGGCAACTACGCCAGGCACCGGATATTTGACAACATTCAAGCATTTAATCAGGGGTGTATAGAATGGCTGAACAGAACAGCAAACGCCAATATACATGGCACAACAAAAAAGGTACCGGCAGAAGTGTTTAAAGAAGAACAAAAACACTTAAAACCGATACCGACCATAATTAATCAACCTGAAGAAATTATAACAAGACAGGTACGCAAAGACAATATCATTTGGTACAACAGCAACCGATATACTTTGCCCCTGGGCACTTACCATCCTGAAAGAGAAGTGAAGATTAAAGCAGACCAGGGCATACTAATCGTTTTTGATCTTGAAACCGATGAAGAGCTGGCCCGTCATGAAATATCTCTGGATAAAGGCCGATTGATCAGGAATAACAATCATAAACGCGACCATTCTGCCCGGATAGCCGAATTATATCAAGATACCCTGGCCAATATGGGAGGAAGTGAAATAGCAGCTGTTTTCCTCGATGGTATTCGTAAAGAAAAACCCAGATATGTTCGTGACCAGTATAATCTCATTATCCAAACGATTAAAAATTACTCTTTGGAAACAATATCCCAGGCATTAGATTATTGTGCGGAAAGGAGTATTTTTAGCGCAGTTGAATTCAAGACCGCCCTGGAGTATTTTGCCCAGCAAAACAACAGCCCGGCGGAAACTATACTTGATACGTCTGCCATACCTCTTGCCTATCGGATTAAAACCGAGATCAGAAATATTAGCGAATACGCCGCTATTTATGGAGGTATGAGTATTGAACAAGGCCGAAGAAACCAGGACTTATTTAAGGAGCCTTAACCTTTCCTGGTGCAGAGACAACCTGGATCAAACCCTGCAGACAGCAAGCAGTACCGACATATCCTATCTGGATTTTCTTAACCGGCTGCTGCAGGGAGAGATAAACTACCGAGAAAAAAGATCTGAAGAGCGCCGGATGAAGATGGCGGGGTTTCCCTTTGTTAAAACCATAGATGAATTCGATTTTGCATTTCAGCGTTCTATTACCCGTAAACAGGTTAATCAATTGCTGGATATGCAATGGATTGAGAAGTTCTACAATCTGATTTTCCTTGGGCCTCCGGGAGTGGGGAAAACTCATTTGGCTGTAGCTATCGGGCTTGAGGCTGTGAAAAAAGGTTACAAGGTAAGCTTCGTAAATATGGATGATTTAATCAAGCATCTTAAGCTGGAAACTACCTCAACCCGGAGCCGCCAGAGGATGAAACGGATCATGGCTTCAGATTTAGTGGTAATTGATGAGATAGGTTTTGTCCCCATTACCAGGCAGGAAGCTAATTTGTTTTTTCAATTGATATCATCACTTTATGAACAGACGGCCTTAATAATAACTTCAAACAAGGGTTTTGAAGACTGGGCCGAATTGATGGGAGACCCGGTTATAACTACCGCTATCCTGGATCGAATCGCTCATCATAGTGAGATATTCAACCTGACCGGCGACAGTTACCGCCTTAAACATCGAGATTCTATACTAAGACCGTAGTCCTATGGAAAATTATTGGCCAAAATTTCTCCAAAATACTTGACCGCTTACAAAAAGCGGTGGACGCCGGATATAATGTATCTTTTGTTAGTTTGGATGAACTGATGAGACTGCTTAAAACAGCGGAGATGAGCACCCGGGCTGCCAGAAGAGTAAAAACCATTAGGAACAGTGATCTGGTTATTCTCGATGAGGTGGGCTTTTTGCCCATCTCCAAC
>JAXDBN010000229.1:0-6866 GCA_034678805.1 Syntrophomonadaceae bacterium | reverse complement strand
GTCAAAACCCCGCGGAAATACCTGGATCTGCCTTACTACCATCATAAGCGCACCAAACAGGACAAGAGTACCTATCCATTGGCAACCGCCTGCGCGCTCAGGGACGAAAGCCAGATCCGGGTGGCTTTCAGCGGGGTGTGCCCTTTCCCCTTCCGCATTTCCGATATGGAAAACAAATTAAACGATACCGCACAGCCCCTGGCAGCCAGAGTAGAGCAGGCAGTTAATTGCATCCCGGCCGAAACATTGAATGATATTGAAGGTTCGTTCAGCTTCCGTCAATTTGCAGTGAAAAAAATGCTGCATGACATTATTAACAGTCTGGGGGCGAGTAACTGATGAGACAGGTAACCGCAGAAGGAGTAATTGAACTGAAGGTAAATGGTGAAACCAGGAAGTTAACAGTACGTCCGGCTGACACCCTGCTGTTTGCTTTGCGGGAGAGGTTGGGGCTGACCGGGGCCAAACCCGGCTGTGAGAATGGGGACTGCGGAGCCTGCACCGTCCTGGTAGACGGCTGGCCGATCAAATCCTGCCTGATGCTGGCGGTGGAAGCCATCGGGCATGAGGTGGTCACCATCGAGGGCCTGGACAATACCCCGATTCAGCGGGAGTTTGTGGAGAAGTTCGCCTTCCAGTGCGGCTACTGTACCCCGGGATTTATTATGAATTGCCAGGGGCTGATCGATATCCACCCTGATGCCGGTGATGACGTGATAAACGAGTGGCTGCAGTCCAATATATGCCGCTGCACCAGCTATCAAGAGATTACCGAGGCGGTTAAGGCGGCCTTGAAACAAGCCTAAACACCTAAATAAAAAGAAATAACCAACATAATACCGTTTTAATATAGAGAGCGCCTCATCGAGGCGTTTTTTTGTGGCAGCGGCTGCTGTGCGGCTTAAAAGTCTTCTTGGCAGAGAATAAATGCACTTGCAGCGACGGCAAGTGCATTAACAGTTTCATGAGAAGATTTGAATATGTCTGGACCGTTTTAATAAGGATGAGAATTGTATAAGGATATTAATAGCCCTGGATTGGATTTTCGATAAAGGTTGCAAACTTGAAATCGTGATGATGGCCGAAATTAGTGGTGGTTTCACCTTTAACATAGTGAATATGCCGGTTCTTACCTACGTAAATGGCCGGACCAGTTCTTACCCGTATTTTATGATGGTGGTTGAAAAAGAAATCATCGTTGGTGTAGATCCTGTGAATATGGCTTTTCCCATAGGGAATTTTCTCACCAGTTACCCCGGCAATACGATGATTATGACGTATTGAACCGGCAATCATTTCACTTCCGGCAAACTCATGAACGTGTTTGGGCGAACTCATATTTTTATATCTGCATCCCATTGCATTAACCCCCCTCTCCGAATTTACTACAATATATGGAATAACCTCATATAGTGATACAAATTTGGAATGTTTTAATCCCCTGATAATTCTGCAGGCATACTTATAAAGGCTGGTTTTTTGCAGCAAATGGATGGTATGCCAACAAATATTGAGACAAAAAATGACGATTTAGCAGGAAATTGGCCGCCAATAGAGTATTAGATAGGGGGGAGAAAAAACTAAGAATACTAGATAGAAAGTACCAGATAGAAAAGCTGGTGGGGTTGGGGAGTACTAGTTATGGTATCGAAATTATCAGTGCATGAAGTATTAGAAACCAACGCAATGACTGCAATAATCGTCTCCAAGGAAGGCATCGTCGACTATATCAATGACACCTATCTAAACATCCTGGGCAAGCCCAGGAAAGAGGTGATAGGGAAACACATAGCCGATGTCACCCCGGAAACCAAGACCCTTAACGTTATTAAAACCGGCAAAGCCAATATCGGCTACAACTGGACCGTCAACGGTTATACCATGATAGCCTGTGCGGTGCCGTTGATCAAGCACGATGAAGTGCTGGGCTGCTTCGCCTACAGCATATTTATGGATGCCCTGGAGGCCAAGGACCTGGTCGACAATATCATGGCGGAACTGAATATGTATAAGGAAGAGGTGCGGAACCTGCATGCGGCCCGCTACTCTTTTGATGATATCATCGGCAAATCGGAAAGCATCGAAGAAATCAAGGACCTGGCGGCAAGGGCCGGCCTGCATTCGTCTATCACCGTACTGATCAACGGGGAGAGCGGGACCGGCAAAGAGCTGTTCGCCCAGGCTATCCACGGGGCCAGCAGCCGTTCGCGGCAGCCTTTCATAAGAGTCAACTGTGCGGCCATTCCCGAGCACCTGTTGGAGGCGGAATTGTTTGGATATGAGGAAGGCGCCTTTACCGGAGCCCGCAAGGGAGGAAGCCCGGGCAAGTTCGAGATAGCTCACGGGGGTACCATATTCCTGGACGAGATCGGCGAGATGTCGCTGGCCATGCAGAGCAAGCTGCTGGTATTTCTCCAGGAGCGTGAATTCGAAAGGCTGGGAGGGCATAACACTGCCCGGGTCAATGTCCGGGTCATAGCCGCCACCAACCGTAATTTGGAAGAAATGATCAGCCAGGGGACCTTCCGGGAGGATTTATATTACCGGCTCAATGTCCTGACCCTGGAGATACCGCCGCTGCGGGACCGCATCGAGGAC
Organism: Syntrophomonadaceae bacterium; assembly: GCA_034678805.1. Lineage (GTDB taxonomy): Bacteria > Bacillota > Syntrophomonadia > Syntrophomonadales > Syntrophomonadaceae > PHAA01. The sequence goes on along the minus strand of JAXDBN010000229.1, from coordinate 4,268 downwards.
ATGCCCCTGCTGGTGGAACATTTCATTCCCAGGCTGAACCGCGAATTGAGAACAAGCGTTTCCGGGATATCGGAAGAAGCACTGGATATGCTAAGCCGCTACAGCTGGCCGGGAAATATCAGAGAGTTGGTCAACGCCCTGCAGAGGGCCATACTGTTGGCGGATATGGGGACCTATCCCACCATCACCACCAAGCAGCTGCGTTTCATGAAGATCAAAAATGAAGAAGAACCCCAGCTGTTGCCCAATACCTTGAAGGACTTGATGCGGGATTACGAGAAGCAGATCCTGACCCAGGCCTTGGCCGAGGCCCATCAGAATAAAACCAAGACCGCCAAAATACTGGATATCGACGTCTCCTCGCTGTACAAGAAAATGCGTCAGTACGGCCTGGCCACAGATTCCTAGACTCCATCCCGTTGGCAAACTGGAGCCTATCGCCTAAATAACCGAAAATACTGCCCTGGGGCCTTTTGGGATCTGGAACCAGCTGGGGCAGTTATTTTTCTGCGCCTATCAGGCGGCCGGTTATCTGCTAATAGGTGTGGCGAATCTTCCAAACCGTTTGGCTTATTTGCCTGAAGCCTGCAGATGCCGAAATCTACGGCTTTTATGATCAATTATTTGCAACCGGGTTCGCCAACCTGGATTTATGGCTACAGCTGATATTTTTTCTGCCCGAAATAAATCCCGGTATTTCGGCCATCGCCGCCGCCCCTGTTTTTTGGCATGGTTATTGCAACTAAATTTATGCAGTGAGGATATGGTTGCCTGGTTAAAAACCGGAGGGGAGGTTCAGCAGGATGGAGAAGATGTTGAAACTGGACCAGGACAAAAAGGAACTGTTACAGATAATTAAAAGATTTATAGAAGCGGAACTAAGTGTGATCCGGACTGAAACCGTTAAGAAAGAGGGTCTTCCTGCCTGATTTAAATAAATTAGGGGCGAGGTGCATCGGCATGATGGAGATGATATGCCCTAATTGCGGGAAATTCCTGGGGGTCCTAAAAGGGGAGGCCCAGATCAAATGCCCCAGATGCAGGCTTCTGACTACGTTCAGATCGAAATCGTATGTGGTTTACGAAGAAGATACGGATCAGGAAAGCGATGAGGAAAAATCGTCAACCGTCCATTAGCGTAAAAGGGCGGTTGCAAATGCCGTGGGGGAGCTTTGCCGGCGTACCGGTTTGGTGTGGATTAAAATGGGGACTTCTAATCACGCGGGCAAAGCTATAACCCACAAACCCTGATAGTTTAATAATATGGCCTGGAAGGGGAGGATACTGATTGATATCTTTCCCTTTTGTTTGTCCGGGTGACATTAGATCAACGGGAACGAGACCGAAACCGTGGTGCCGGCCGGGCTGGTTTTTACTTCGAGGCTGGCTTCGTGACGGTGGGCGATCTGATAACAGGAATAGAGGCCTAATCCGGTGCCGTTGGGCTTGCTGGTGACAAAGGGCGCCCCCAGGTCCGGTAAGATTTTGGCATCAATCCCATCACCCTGGTCCTGTACCTCCAGCAATACATGGTCCTTCTGCCGGTAAGTGCGGATGGTCACATGGTCGCCCTCCGGTGATGCCTCCAGGGCATTTTGGGCCAGGTTGATAATCAGGTGGCGGATGGCGTTTCCGCTTAACATCAGGCTGGGTATCTCGCCCAACTCTAGGTTTACCCGCTTGGTATTCTCCACTGCTCCCGCCTGCAGCAGTGGGACGACGGCCTCTATGATGCTATTCAGATGACATTGGTTAATCTCCATAAAACTATCCTTGGTTAAGGAGAGAAAGCCGGTGATGATGGAGTTAGCATGGTCCAATTCGCCGATCATGGTCTGAAAGTGTTCGTTGTAATCACGGAAATGCTCGTTTAGGGAAAGCAACTGCAGGTATCCCCGTACAGTGGTCATGGGATTCCTGATTTCATGGGCAAAACCGGCAGCCAAGTGCGCCACCACATTCAGCTTGTCGAGGCGGGCTATTTTCTCCTGCAGGCGCCTGGTCTCGGTTACATCGTAAAAGACCACCACCATACCGATGTTATCGCCCTGGTCGCTTCGAATCGGGGCTGCTGAGTTTACCACGGAATGAGCCCTCCCGCTTTTGGAAACCAGGACAGTGTTATTAGCCAAATCCTTGACAATTCCCTCCCGGATCACTGTCTTTAGCGGGATTTCCGCCGGCTCCAAAGTGGCTTCATCGAATATGTTGAAGACATCCCGGATGGGAAGGCCAAGCGCCTCAGCTTCCTGGTATCCGGTTATTTGTTCGGCGGCCGGATTCAAAAAGGTGATTATTCCGCTGGTATCGGTGGCAATAACCGCATCGCCGATACTCGACAAAGTCACCCGGAACCAATCCCGCTGGTTCTTGGGCTTGCAGCCCCAATTCTTTTCGATTTTATTAATGGCATCTTTCATAGATGTATTATTCCTCAACAGTATGGCGAGATAGGCGACCAATTCTTCGTATGGTGTTCCAACTGTCTGCCAGCATCTTTCCTGGATGCGATATTCTTCAACAGTAATGGGGATAAGGCGACTGATTCCTGCCATGGGGTTCGACATCCGCTTTAAAAAAACCTTCGGGAAAAATGTAATATTATAGCGAAAGGTGTAATGATCGATAATTTTTTTAAATATACACCGTATACATACTATACGTGTACCAATAAAAGCAAGCGCCAAATATTGACAAATCAAGCGGCCAGGAAATATCGTTGTATGTATACGGGGAAGAAATGTCAGGGAGACGGGGTGGCTGACAATATTTAACGGGTTTCAAGGAGCAAGATATCACCGGAATTTTTCGTATATTGAGCAAGTGAAGTCGGTATCTGCATCTGAACCACATAAGTTGACGTGTCGAAGCTGCAAGGCAGGAGGGATTACATAATGAAAAAGAGTCTTACGCGGTCATGGTTAATTGCGTTCATTATGGGTTTGGTGATACTATTCGGCAGTGGCCTGAACCCGGCGGTGACTGCTGATAATGTCGATGACTGCAGTCTTCCCGCGGCACCCAGTAATCTGACGCTCACCGCGGACGGCGCTGATGTGATCTTGACCTGGACCGACAACTCCGCCAATGATCTCGGCTTTCTGGTGGAAAAAAAGAGCCAGGGCGGTGAGTGGGAAGAAATAGCGGCTCCCACCCCCAATCTGCATAGCTTTCCAGATACCCTGGCGACTAACGGCACTTATTACTATCGGGTCCGGGCTTTCAATAACTGCGGGACCTCTGACTATACCAACGAGGTCAATTGTGTCCTGAATATGGTCTATCCGCCTGATTATCGGTACCGTCCCGCCGCTCCCAGCGATCTGAAGAATAATGGGACGGGCCCCCGGGTGCTGTTGCAATGGGCCGACAACTCCGACAATGAGTTCGGGTTTACAGTTCAAAGGATGTACCAGGACAGCGCCTGGAGTCAGGCAGGGGTTACCCGGGAGAATATTACCTCTTATTCCGACCGGATGACAACGCCGGGTACCTACTTCTACCGGGTAGGAGCCTTCAACAATTTCGGTCCTTCGGCCTGGTCCAATATAATCACTGTCTATCAACCGGAGAATTACACCGAAATAGTATTTAAAATCGGTAAGCCGATGATGACTGTAAATGGTATTGAGAAGGAAATAGATCCCGGCCGGGGAACCGTCCCGGCAATAGTGAACGGCCGGACAACGTTACCTATCCGGGCCATAGTCGAGGCCCTGGGCGGAACCATCGCCTGGGATCCCGCCACCCGGCAAGTGACCATTCAGTATTTCGATAAGGTCATCAAACTGGGCATCGGCAGCACCAGCGCTGATGTAAACGGGAACCAACAGCAAATGGAGGTCGCCCCGCAGATAATTAACGGCCGCACCATGGCCCCGGTCCGATTTGTAATCGAGAACATGGGAGGCCAGGTTGACTGGGACGGATCTAACCAGACCGTAAGCATCTACGCGGTTGGCCGGCCATCGAACTAAGTCCGAAATTCAATTAACCGTTTGATTCAAGAAACCGGCCATTTATAAAAGAAGGCGAAAGAAATACTCAATGCTGAAGCTTGCTAAACTGCAGGCTTTTTCTTTTTCTGAGAGACAGAGAATTACTGCAATGGGTGTCGCTGAATGCCAAGGATACGTACTTCCGGCAGCCGATGCGTCCCCATGTTTTTCAATCCATATATTTTGGCAAATGCTGCTTGCAATTTTTTCACACCCGTAATATTCTATACATAGATTATCGATGCATAGAATATAAAAGTATTAAATTTG
>JAXDBN010000228.1:0-3203 GCA_034678805.1 Syntrophomonadaceae bacterium | reverse complement strand
TAATTTGTCATTATATTAATAAAATACCTCTCGCCTCACGGACGAAAGGTGTTATTGCCTAAAAACGTAATACATTTTAGCACATATATCCTGCACATAACAACTGCGGTATTAAGGTATACCGTATGGTATCGTGGTTATTCTATTGCCTGTCGCAGCCGGGCCGGAATGATAATGTCCTACAAGTTCTTCGGGCAGAGACTTTCAAGTATGCAATCCGAGCATTTGGGTTTCCTAGCTGTACATATCCGGCGCCCATGGAATATCAATAGGTGATGGGCCTGGCTCCAGTTCTTGCGGGGAATTATAGATTTCAGAATCAATTCAGTCTTGTCAGGATACTGTTCCTTTACCAGACCTAACCGGTTACTTACCCGGTGGACATGAGTATCAACCCCAAGGCCGGGCTGGTTAAATCCAACCGAAAGTATCACGTTGGCAGTTTTCCTGCCAATTCCGGGCAGCTGAAGCAGATCATCAAAATTATCAGGCACCTGGCCCTGGTATTTTTCTACTAGTATGCGAGAGATGCTCTGAATACTGCGGGCTTTAGCCTTATATAAACCAACCCCGCGAATGGCATCTTCAAGTTCAATGATATCCATGCCGGCAAAATCTTGCGGAATATTGCTTGTCACGAATAACACTCTGGTAACACGGTTGACTTGTGCATCGGTGCTTTGGGCGGATAGAATAACCGCCACCAGCAGCTCAAATATACTTTTGTACTCTAACATTGTCCCGGCGTCCTGGTATTCCAGCTCCAGCCGATGCAGTATTTCTTTAGCCCGTTTCTTGCTGCTAATAACCAAACTTATATCCACCCCAAAAACAATTAAGCCAGGCGTCCCGGCCTGACCGAATTTAAAGTACTTTGCTTAGGAATGACTGGGTCCTGGCGTTATGAGGATTATCAAAAATCTGAGCTGGCAACCCTTCCTCTACGATGACCCCTTCATCCATGAATAATACCCGGTGACCTACTTCACGAGCAAATCCCATTTCATGGGTTACTACCATCATGGTCATACCTTCATGGGCTAAATCCCTCATTACTTCGAGCACCTCACCCACCATCTCCGGGTCCAGGGCGGATGTTGGTTCATCAAATAACATTACTTTTGGCTTCATGGCCAGAGCCCTGGCTATGGCCACCCTCTGCTTCTGCCCCCCGGAAAGCTGTGATGGAAAAACTTTTGCTTTATCCATCAAACCTACTTTGCGCAGCAATTCATACGCAATATCTTCAGCGTCTTTGATTGGAATCCCTTTGATTTTCACTGGCGCAAGAGTGATATTCTCCAAGGTATTTTTATGAGGAAACAGATTAAATAATTGAAAAACCATACCTACTTGCTGTCTCACCCTATTAATATCCGTTTTCAGAGAGGTTATCTCTTGCCCATCAATAAATATCTGGCCTGACTGGACAGACTCCAACTGATTGACGCAGCGAAGCAGTGTACTTTTGCCAGAACCGCTGGGGCCTATTACACATACAACTTCTCGGGGTGCTACCCGGCAGGTTATTCCTTTTAGTACTTCCAGCAATCCGAAGCTTTTATGCACATCAATTATCTGAATCAATCGGTTGCCAACCTCCTCTCGATATAATCACCAATTAAAGCAAAGGTTTTTGTCATAATAAAATACATAACAGCAACTGTGCCCCAAATCCAAGCTGCTTCATAATAGGTTGAATATAACAGTTTTCCTCTTAAAGTTAGTTCCTCAGCAGATATGGTGGCTACAAGAGAGGTGTCTTTCAATACAGCTATAAATTCGTTTAGCAACGGTGGTATAACTATTTTAAAAGCTTGGGGCAAGATAACATAGGACATGGCCTGGCGGGTATTCATTCCCAAGGAACGTGCAGCTTCCATCTGTCCACGGTCGACCGCTTGAATTCCCGCCCTGACAATTTCAGCAGTGTATGCACCACAATTGAGCGAGCAGGCTATTACCGCTGCCAAAAACGGGCCAGCCTCCATAAATAAGGGTAAGATTCCGAAGTATAATAGTAGAATCTGTACGAAAAGAGGCGTGCCCCGGAAAAAATCTATATAGGCAGTAGCTAGTCCATACAAAACGGAGTTCTTTGAAAGCTTAGACAGTCCTGTCATCAGGCCCAAAATTAATCCCAACAAAACTGAAAGCACAGTGATTTGAATAGTTAGCAGGGCACCTTCCAGAAGATATACCATATGGGTGGAAACCACCTGTAATCCGTTTATTGATTGCAGATAATCAACTACAGCATTGCCGAAAATAAGGGACATGAATATATGTATCATATCAGGTTCCCCTCCCCATTTGAGCAAACAAGCTAAAAGCGCGAGTCAAATCCTCGCGCTTTTCGCTTGTCAAAGTTATCAGGATTTACTTCTTCTCTCCGAACCATTTCTTATAAATTTCATCATATTTTCCACTGGCTTTGACCTGAGCCAAACCATCGTTGATCTTCTTCAATAGATCGGTATTACCCTTCTTAACGCCTATACCATAATTATCGGTAGCCTGGAATACCTGTCCGACCATTTTAACCTTGTCCTTACCGGTGGTATCAATATAATAAGCGGTAATCGGCATATCATTGACTACTGCGTCAGCTCCGCCTTTTTCCAGTTCCATAAAGGCTTCACCCACCGAGTCAAACACCTTTACCGAAGTCTTGGGGTCTTGGGCTTGTACCTGTTTGGATGCGGCCAATCCGGTTGTACCTACCTCCGCAGCCAGTCTCTTGCCCTTCAGATCCTCTAAAGAGTTGATGCTGGTGTTATTATTGGCTACTGCAATAATGAGTCCGGCAGTAAAATAAGGATTGCTGAAGTCGATTACCTTAGCCCGATCTTCAGTGATCGTGATCGAGGAAACGATACAGTCGACCGTACCAGCCTGTACACCCGGGATCAAGGAGTCAAAGCCCATGGTCTGAATCTGGACATCGAAGCCCTGCGCTTCGCCGATTGCCCGGATCAGGTCCATATCAAAGCCCACATATTGTCCTTCCTTGGTAAACTCCATTGGCGGATAGGTGGTTTCTGAACCCACGATCAATTTCTGTTTGACCACAGGTTGGGGCTGGGTGCCGGTATTATTGGTGGCAGCCTTTTGTCCGCAGCCCGCTGCCGATAATACCAGGCCCATAATTAACATGCTTACCAGTGCTAACTTGAGAACCTTCTTCAATTACCTCACTCCTC
>JAXDBN010000227.1:0-5788 GCA_034678805.1 Syntrophomonadaceae bacterium | reverse complement strand
AGACAAGCCCATAACAGGAGGCAGAATGGAAAACGAATTCTCAAGAATCGAGATGCTATTGGGATCCCAAGCCCTGGAAACCCTGACCGGATCAACCGTAGCTGTTTTTGGTATCGGCGGGGTGGGTGGTTTTGTAGTGGAAGGCCTGGTTAGATCCGGGGTAGGCCACCTGGTTTTAGTTGATCATGACCGGGTCACCATCACCAATATAAACCGGCAGATCCACGCCACCAGCAAGACTATCGGGTTGAGTAAAGTGGAGGTAATGAAAGACCGCATCCTGGAAATAAATCCTCGGGCACAGGTGACCACTCATATGGTATTCTACCGCTCACACAGTTGTCCGGATTTGGTTCGCCGTGGTTATGATTATATCGTGGATGCAGTCGATTCGGTAGCGGCCAAGATTGATCTAATACTCCAGGCGCAGAATTTAGGTATCCCCATCATAAGTTGTATGGGCGCCGGCAACAAACTTGATCCGACCCTTTTTAAGGTAGCCGATATCTATGAAACCTCGGTATGCCCCCTGGCCCGGGTAATGCGACGGGAACTGCGCAAACATGGAGTTAAGGCCTTAAAAGTGGTTTATTCCCGCGAGATGCCCTTGAATGCGGCGGACGAAGGCAACCATCCAGTATCAGATCCAGACGATCATTCTTGTAGCCTCAATGTTAATCGTTCAGCACCTGGCAGTGCAGCATTTGTGACCGCAGCGGCCGGACTTATTCTTGCTGGTGAGGTAGTCAAGGATTTAGGCCGGCCCCGTTCATGAGTGCCTGCCGCCAATGAAAAAGGCAAAAATGCCAACCAGGCTTATCAGAATAGTGGTACCGATAAGAACATTGTTAAGTATCGCGGAGGTGTGGTCAGCCGCCAGCAGCAGGAGTGAGGTGCTCACCAAACCGCCGGCGATTATAAGGCTGGCACTTATGCGGTTAACCAGCTGGGTCAGCTTATCTTCGGCATGCTTCCTCAAGGCCAAATTATGTGACATTTCCAGTCTTCCCTGGCCTGTGACTTTAACCAATTCATTCATATTTTTCGGGAAGGTCAGCAAAGGTTTGATATCCCGGTAGTAACTATGCCTCATAGTATCATACAATGCTCCCGGTTTTAATCGTTGCTCAAAAGCCTGGCGGACTACTGGCTCGGTAGCTGTCGACAAGTTGAAATTAGGATCCAGTTTCTTCCCTACTCCATCCAGGGTAATCAGCGCTTTCATAAGCGACGTAAGGTAAGGAGGCAGGTTTAGTTGATAACGATAGGTCAGGTCAAGGATTTCCTGGCGCAAGAGGTTCATATCTATATCACCCAGGCTAGACGAATAGATTCGTTCCATCATATCCGCAAACTCGCCCTCAAAGTCATCAAGATTTATGCCATCTGAAATAATACCCAGGTCATAAAGAGCACTCATTGCCTTATCAACATTTTTCTCACTGATGCCCTTCAGAAATTGACCGATCTTGACCAGGCGTCGCTCCGTTAGCGAACCCATCTGGCCAAAGTCAATAAAGCTGATCTTGTCCTCCCCTAAGATCAGAATATTACCGGGATGGGGATCAGCCTGGAAGAAACCATGTATCAAGACCTGAGACAGAAAAGCCCGGGTGCCTAATTCGGAAATCCGGGTATGGTTCCAACCGTTGGCATCAATTGCAGCCACATCGCTGAGCTTGATACCGTCTATAAATTCTTCGGTTAAAATCCGCGGAGTAGTATATTCCCAGTAAACTTTCGGTATAACCACTGCTTCGTCTTTAGCAAAAGCATGTCTCATTCGGTCAGTGTTTTTCGCCTCCCGGTCATAGTCCAACTCTAAACGCATAGTTTTGCTGTATTCTTCAATAATTCTAACCAGCCCGATGCGGGCTGCTTCAGTAGAGCGTCTCTCAATTATGTGAGCCAGGTCGTTAAACATCTCCAGATCGTTAATGACCTGGGCTTCGATATTAGGCCGCTGCACCTTGACAATTACCTGCTCACCTGTTTTCAACACCGCTCTGTGCACCTGCCCAATAGAGGCAGCTGCCAGGGGCCGCGGGTCGAAATCAGCGAAGATATCCTCGACCGGACCGATTTCACCGGCAATCTGCGCTTTGATTTGGTCTGTTGGCACCGGCTGTACCTTATCCTGGAGCTTTTCCAATTCCTCAATAAATTCCGGTGGCAGAATGTCCGAGCGGGTACTTAGAACCTGTCCGAATTTGACGAAGGTGGGGCCCAGCTCCATCAGAGCACGAGTTAGTTTATCGGCTATACAATAGTCTGATTCCGGTGTACAACTGTGGACAGAGTATAACGATGGCAGAGGCACATATTTTTCCATCCCTACCCGTTGGATTAGGTAGCCCAAGCCGTGTTTCAGAAATATCCTTGCGATCTGCCGGTAACGAAAAAAGTGCCTTATGTGGCGCCGAATAGCCAATTATCATTCCCCCCGCATTTATTATCACCATACTTGCCCGAGAACGGGCATTAAAAAAACCGGGCACCCGAACCTGGATTATCTTATCCCTTCCTTGTCCTTAACAAACGCATGCTGTTTAATGTGACCAGCAATGAACTCCCCATATCGCCGGCCACTGCCAGCCACAAAGTAAGCCAGCCGGGTATGACCAAAGACAATATTATGGCCTTAACAGCCAGGGCAAAGACAACGTTTTGCTTGATTATCTGCAATGTCTGCCGGCTCAATCTTATCACATAAGGTAATTTGGTCAAGTCATCTGCCATCAGGGCAATGTCAGCTGTCTCCAGGGCAGTATCCGTTCCCGCTGCTCCCATGGCAATACCCACGGATGACAGCGCCATAGCAGGGGCATCATTTACACCATCTCCAACCATAGCTACTTTGTGGTTCTCTGCCAATAAATCTGACATTACCCCCACTTTATCCTCGGGCAGGAGCTCACCCCGGTATTCGTCAGCACCGGCGCGCATGGCAATGGCTTGGGCGGTACGCTCATTATCCCCGGTCAGCATTATCACCTTATGAATCCCAGCCTGTTTGAGCTGGTCGATAGCTGCACGGGCATTTTCTCTGATAACATCAGCGACCGCAATCACCCCTATTATTTTCTGGTCAGTACCTAGGATCATAGCTGTTTTGCCTTCATCCTGCAGGCTGCTGATCCAGGGTTCGGCCTCACCCAGGTACATCCCCAGGGATGAAAAAAACCTGGGATTGCCAATCTGGTAAGGTTTGCCTTCCACAACCGCACGGGCCCCTTGTCCCAGAACCGCTTCAAAACTATCAGCTGCAGGGATATGCAGCCCCCGTTCCCGGGCATATCTGATGATGGCATCCCCAAGCGGATGCCCTGCCAGGACTTCGATAGCCGCAGCTATCCCTACCATCTCCTGTTCATCTCCATCCAATGTGATTACGTCAGTTACTACCGGTTGCCCGGTGGTGAGTGTGCCGGTCTTATCGAAAGCCATCACCGACAAACGGCCCGCTTCCTCCAGGTAGACACCTCCTTTTATCAATACCCCGCTTTTAGCAGCGCTGCCGATAGCAGCAACGATCGAAACAGGAGTGGATATAACCAAAGCGCAAGGGCAGGCTACTAAAAGCATAGCCATGGCCTGGTAAAACCATTTCGAAAATGGCTGTTGCAGGAGCAACACCGGCACAGTAGCTGCAAGAAGTGCTGCAATTATTACTGCCGGGGTATAATACCGGGCAAATCTATCTATAAACTGCTGTGTCGGAGCCTTCTGAGCTTGCGCCTCCTCTACCATGGCAATGAGCCGGGAAATGGTATTATCCTGAGCCAAGTGGGTAACCTTGACTTCAATTGAGCCCAGTTCGTTAAGGGTTCCGGCATAGACTTCATCGCCGATATTCTTGGCCACCGGAATAGACTCGCCGGTAATGGAAGCCTGATTTACAGAGGACGAACCTTTAACGACCAGCCCATCCATGGCAATTTTGCTGCCAGGCCGGATAATAATAATGTCATCCAGCCTGATTTGCTCGATCGGCAGGGTCATGGTAATCCCATTGCGCCTGACCAGGGCTTCGTTCGGGGTCAGGTCCATCAAAGAGCGAATGGAGTTTCTGGTCTTGTCCAGGGTATAGCCCTGGAGGGCATTGCCCAACGAGAATAGAAACACGACTGCAGCAGCTTCCTCAAACTGGCCCAGAGCAGCGGCCCCGATTACAGCGATACTCATCAGTATGTTCATATCCATTTCATGAATATTGATTAATACCGCTATCCCGGTGCGAACTTCCATATAGCCACCGAGAATAATCCCGGCAATAAAGAATCCGGTGGGTATAAACGCCGGGACTGTCAATCTTTCAAAAATGAATCCCAGTAAAAGCATGACTAACGACACTATGGTAGGGACAATATATTTATTGCTTTTCCAGGAAGAAACAGGAAAGTGGGTTTGTAATCCCTGGTCAACCTTACCGGTATACCCCATACTCCGGATAGCGTTCAGAATAGCATCATTACTGCCATGATTGTCGACGACCAAAGTTGAAGCGGCAAAATTGACTTGGGCCCGCTCAACCCCGGGCACCAGGGAAATTCGTTTTTCCAATTGGGCGGCGCAGTCTGCACAGTCTAAGCCCCCGATAATGAAGGTTGTCTGGCTGGACTCATACGTCTCAGGACCAGCGGCTTCCTGGGTCTGGTATCCCAGTTTGTTAATCACCTGGATAAACGAATTTGTGGTATTTTGCATGGCATCGAACTCTATATTCAATTTACCTTGCGGAAAGCTCAGCTGGATTCTCTTGACCCCCGGCAAGTTTTTCAACGCCTTTTCCAATTTGGCAGCACAGTCAGTACAATCAATACCGATAACCTGCAAAACCACCTCTGTATTTAAGGGCTTTATTTCTATGGCCTGAGCCATATGAATCGCTCCTTCGATCAGTTAATACCCGTATAATTCGAGAAAACGGGCAGCCCATTCTTTACTGTGACTAATATGTTCCAATCCTTGTTTGAATAATTTATCCACATGCTCATCAACCAGTGAGTAATAAAGGATCTTCCCATCGCGACGAAATTTTACCAATTTCTGTGTTCTAAGCATCCTGAGCTGGTGGGAGACAGCCGAATCCGATGCCCCGATTACCGCGGCCAGGTCACATACGCACAGTTCCCGGTGCATCAAGGCGCATATTATTTTCACGCGGTTGGGATCGGCCAGGGTTTTGAAGGTTTCAGCCAGGGCCAGGGCCTCCTCCCCTGAGAGCATCTTGGCACTAACCTCGGCAACCGCATCCTCATGAATGCATTGAATGCCGCAGCGGTCGAATTCTATTACCATATGCTGCCTCCTTGTTTTTACATCTGAACATATGAGCATCCGTTCATACGTGTATTTTAATAGGGATAATATGATGTCGTCAAGTCACAAAGCAACTATTTTCAATAACCCAACTGGTCCAGCCATCTTTGATCCATCTAAACCTGACTAAGGAAAATCCAGTTATTCAAAATTTCTTACAAAACAGAAACCCCGTCGCCTCGAATGACGACAGGGCTCAATAATTCCGGACGTGCAACTACACTCCTGCTATACAACCTGGTAACCTGCTGCCTCAATACTTGACTTGATCTTTTCAGCAGAAACCTGGTCCGCTTCGAATACTACGGATACCTTTTTCTCCGGGGGATTAACATCGGTTCTAATAATCCCGGGCAGCTTTTTTACCGAAGCACGTATAGTATTGATGCAATGCATTCAGGTCATACCTTCCACATTAAAGATTGCAATCCCTTCAGCCATGGCAATCTTCTCCTCTTCGATCAGA
>JAXDBN010000226.1:0-24142 GCA_034678805.1 Syntrophomonadaceae bacterium | reverse complement strand
CGGTTGGTGACGCCGGCAGGCACCGAGGAGTACACGGGTGAGTTGAGCCGTTTGCTGTCTCTGTCGGTCAATTACTGTGATATCATGAAAGCCGGCGCTACATCGGAAAGCAAAGGTGACTACAGCACGGCCAATAAAAAATATATAGAAGCCCAGACCCTCAACGACCAGATTCAAGACCAATATGCCGCATTCAATAACAAATACCGGACCGGAAAATCTACCCTGACCAATATTGACAACCTTTAACCACCGGTTTCGCTTGTAGATAGAGACAAGTTGGTCATGTTCCCGGTCTTACATTAAGTATTTAGCGGTAAGTCACCTTGGCCAAGCGACGACGCAGGGCCTTGCGGAACCTGATGCGGGGATAGCCGAAGATGACCACTATACCCGGCTGATTCTTCCGAGGCAGGTTGTATTTCTGTTTGAGGTCTTTGCTGTACTTGATGAAATAGGCCGGGGTGCCGATCATACAACTGCCCAGCCCCAGTGATTCTGCGGCCAGCATGGCATAGGTAGCGGCCACCAAGGGATCGGCCGGATCAGCGTAGGGCGAACAATGGAAATACATGGCCAGGGGAGCATTGTAGAGCAGGTAATCGTGACCTTTGGCAATCTCCTCGATAAAAATATCCAGGGCAGGTCGAATGAAGGAATTTACTGATTCAATATACTCTCGCCCCAAAAAGGGCCGCATCAGGACACTAAACAGCGGTGAGAATAACCAGCGTGACTTTTTCATCACCGCTATCAAGTCGGCGGCAAACTCCTGCACCTTGGCCGGAGTGTCAAAAACCAAAATCTCCACATCACTGGGTGGCAGACCCATTGGGGCGGTGGCTACAGCAGCGGTGATCTTGTCGATAATTTCTGGTTCGACCAAGCGGTCTCGAAAATTGCGCACGCTGCGGCGGGATAGCATCAAGTCGTACAACTGCTGATAATCAGCGCGTTTATCCGTACCAGGTAATGGTATTACATCAGCCGGTTGCATATCGCGGCCGTTTATTTGAATGCATTCCTGAGGACAGACACACATGCAGTGGCCGCAGCCGATACAACCGAAGAAGCGTGGTTCCTCTATCTCCAAACGGCCATCGATCATTATCAGCGGTGCGCCCTTGCAGACCTCGGCGCAAATGCCGCAATCATTGCACTTCTCCGTATCCAGCGTTATCTGAGCAGTCCCGTCAGCCCGTCCGGTTTTGATGGCCATCCGCTACCCTTCCTTAACTAGTACCTCTCGGCTGAGGTTCTCGATATATTCATCATTAAAGGAATCTCAACCCGGAATCATATACTATCTCCTGATGCCAGTATATCATAGGGTCAAACCGTACTCGATTCCTATCCAGTGACTCGTGACGCTACTCTTGTTTGAGCTTTCTTACTCATCAACCTAACGATAACAAGCACTATAGAAACCCCAATAAGCGCCCCCAATCCATCAATGAAAACATCGGACACTTGCAAGCTACGTCCGCTGACGAAAAACTGGTGGATTTCATCGCTGATGGCATAAACAACGGAAATCCCAAGGGCCCCGGCGACTTGAACCTGATTGCTTAGCTTATGCTGCAGCAATGCCATCAAACAAGCCGCACCCAGCATCATGTAAATTGTCAGATGGGCAATCTTGCGGACGTTGTTCTGCCATTCCTGAACCAATTGCGCTTGCTGCCCAGTGCTGAGGTGATCGAACCCGGGAACCAATAAATCAGCGATAAGACGGATGGTTTTTCCGCTCAGAGCACTTGATTCAACACTGTCTTGAGCCGAAAGAGCATATATGGCCACCATCAATAGGAGCACCAGCGACCATAACAATATCTTATTGATAGTCGAACGCTTCATTTATAATTCCTGCCTGCAATCAATACCTCATAAACCCGCTAGTAGTCTGCTGTCTTTTCGAATAATGAGCAAATGACCAAACCATCTGCAGGGTCTTGCGAGCGCTGTACATGTTTTCTCAATAACTACCCTAATAAACAAAGACTCCTCACGCTTCTCGGCGCTAGGAGTTCTCGATTTCATTATCGGGGGCCATAATCAAAACACCCTGAAGGCTATGTTCGCCAAGGATTCACACCAACCACTGACGTTTGGGCATCAACAGGTTACGTTTAATTTTTGGGGGTGGCCAGGTTCCCTCCCCCCAAAATATTCTAATATATTCTATCCTATTATTGAATTCTGAATAAAAACATTAACTAGATTTTTCCTGTCTTTCCGCCATTATCCCAGACTACGACTATGTTATCATAAAAGGTACCTTGATTTTTCATTATTTGGGAGCCAGCAATATACCTTTTAGATTGTTTAATACTCCGGAGATCAACTTGTTAACTCTTAAAGCTAAGTAGCTGCGTTGATATGGGGAGGAGAAAAGATGGATTATTTTGAAGTGGTCCAGCAAAGGCATAGCGTGCGCTCTTACAAGCCTGATCCGGTTGAACCGGAAAAACTACAGCGAATACTTGAATGTGCCCGACTAGCACCTACCGCCGCTAATCGGCAGGCCTACAAGGTGGTGGTTGTGGCTACTGAAGGGAATAAGGCAATCCTCCAGCACATCTATCGAAACGCTTGGTTCGTACAGGCTCCATATTTACTCTGCGTGTGCTCTGTTCCAGGAAAGTGCTGGGTACGCAATGATAAAAAGAACTATAGTGACGTCGATGCTGGCATAGTAATGGACCATATGATTCTTGCCGCCACCGCCCTGGGGCTTGGTACCTGTTGGGTAGCCGCTTTCGATGTCGATGCCGCCCGAGCGATACTGAAACTGGACGATGCCTGGGAACCGATCGTCTTCACCCCGTTGGGATATCCAAATGACAACACCTTCAAAAAAGTGCGTAAACCATTGGAAGAAACGGTGATCTATACTGGCCTTGATCTCGGAGACTATCAAATGACCGCCAAAAAACAGGCACAACTGCAAAAAGAAGCAATACGATCATCCCTGGGGCGGGTTCCATTATTGAGAAAGATACGAAACACTTTGTTGCGAGACGGTTAGATGGCGGGCAGGGTTAGTATACAGGTACAGTAATCGATCATCTGCCTCGAAAACAATCTCTCAAGGTATCTATAACCCTGCTCTGCTCTTCTTGTGTCATGGCGGTACCCGAGGGTAGGCACAATCCGTCAGCGAAAAGGGAATCCGAAACGCTGATTCCCTCCCCATGCGTGAAATACTGGCATTGGGCAAACAAGGGCTGAAGATGCATGGGCTTCCATATCGGACGCGACTCTATATTTGCAGATTCCAGAGCCTCGATAATCTGCATCGGCCGAACCGGGGTTAACTCCGGATTCAGCATCATGATTGTCAACCAGCGATTGGAAACCCCGTCGGTTATTTCAGGCATGAAATCGACGCCCGGCAACCCGGCCAGCCCCTGCTGATAGCGGACAAATATGGCTCGCTTGGCCGCCACTCGTTCATCCAATACCTGCAACTGGGCCCTGCCAATAGCGGCGACAATATTACTCAGGCGGTAATTATATCCCATCTCGGAATGTTGATACCACGGCTCTGGATCACGTGCCTGAGTGGCCCAGAACAACGCTTTATCTATAGCCTCATCATCGTCAGACATAAGCATTCCCCCTCCGGACGTCGTTATGATCTTATTGCCGTTGAACGAATATATCCC
This sequence comes from Syntrophomonadaceae bacterium, assembly GCA_034678805.1. GTDB lineage: Bacteria > Bacillota > Syntrophomonadia > Syntrophomonadales > Syntrophomonadaceae > PHAA01. The sequence goes on along the minus strand of JAXDBN010000226.1, from coordinate 20,474 downwards.
AAACTTGCCCATGGTGCCGCAATTCTTACCCTTATATGTAGCACCCAGAGCCTCGGCGGCGTCTTCCACTACCGGTACCCCATAATAATTACAGATGTCCAGAAGGGGATCCATTTGGGCACTCTGCCCGTAAAGATCAACGATGATCACCGCTTTGGGCAGGCGACCAACCTTTGACGCCCAGTCAAAAGCTTTTTGTAAGGCCTCTGGCGACATGTTCCAGCTGTCAGGCTCAGAATCGACGAACACTGGCTCAGCATTGAGATAGAGGATGGGATTGGCAGTGCCGACAAAGGTAAGAGAAGAACAAAACACAGTATCACCGGTTCCGACCTCCAAATGCCGCAAGGCTAGATGAAGTGCGGCGGTACCTGAACTCAAGGCTAGAGCTCTTCGGCAAGAAACACGGGCACACATCTCGGCCTCGAAGGCGTTGACATGAGGCCCCAAGGGGGCAATCCAGTTGGACTCAAAGGCATCATTCACATAATTTAATTCACGCCCGCTCATGTGGGGAGGGGATAAGTAGATGCGCCCAGCGGATTGATCTGCCATAGGTATTCTCCTAAATATCCGAGTATTTGTCTTGTTAGAGTGGCATGCAATTGTGCTTTTTTCTAATCGAGATGAATGCTTCTTTATCCTGGATTATCTTTAAAGCCTTAATCAAAGTTGCCCGGGTCTGAGCCGGAGCGATTATCTCATCTACATAACCGGCTTGAGCCGCAAATTTTGGATTGGAGAAGTTATAGAGATACTCTTCAGTTTTCCTTTGTTTGAACTCCTCAAGTTCTTTCCCGCAGAGGTTATTAAACTGCTTATGGAATAAAACCTCGACTGCTCCCGCGGCCCCTACCACAGCAATCTCAGCCGAAGGCCAAGCGAAGACAAAGTCAGCCCCTACGTGTTTGCTGGACATAGCGATGTAAGCACCCCCGAAGGCCTTACGCAGGATGACATTAATCTTGGGCACCGTGGCCTCGGAATAGGCGTAAACAAGCTTGGCGCCGTGGCGTATAATACCTTTACGCTCTTCATCGATGCCGGGCATGAAGCCGGGTGTATCGGTAAAGGTTATCAGAGGTATGTTGAACGCATCACAAAAGCGTATGAAACGGGCCGCCTTGTCACTGGCATTACACTCGATCGCCCCTGACAAACAGGCTGGTTGATTGGCTACTACTCCCACCAGGCAACCTGATAACCGGGCGAAACCCACTACCATATTGGCGGCAAATGACTCCTGCACTTCCAGGAAACTATGGTCATCGAAGATGCGACTGATTATCCGCCGTACCTCATAGGTGCGATTACTGAAAAGCGGCAGCAGGTGGCCGATATCACGGAGGTCTTTCTCGGGACTGGGTACTATCTTAAGGGGGGTACGGTCCTGATTGTGCTGAGGCAGCATGGAAACCAAACCCCGAAGATGCTCGATGGATTGGGTTTCAGTGGAATGCCTGAAATGAGCCACTCCGCTGATGGAGGCGTGAACTTCAGCACCACCTAATTCCTGATTGGATACCTGTTGGTTAAGGACATTTCTTACTACTCTAAAACCGGTTAATGACATGGAAGTAATATCGTCGATAACGTAGACGAAATCACTTAACGCCGCGGAGTAAACAGACCCCCCCGCGCAGGGGCCAGCACATATAATGAATTGGGGGATGTAGCCAGACGCCAGAGAATTGTAATAAAGCATCTCCCCAGTACCTACTAAGGATCGCATTCCCTCATGTATTCTGGCCCCACCAGAGTCGTTGATGCCTATCACCGGGCAACGGCACGCAATAGCCATTTTAACCAGGTCGGCAATCTTTTTGCCATGTCGTTCCCCAATGGAACCTCCCATCACGGTAAAATCCTGTGCATAGATACATACTTTCTTGCCCCGAATCTCACCAAAACCAGTGATAACCCCGTCATAAGGCGTAATTGAATGCTCCATGCCAAAGCTCTTACCATTCAAGCCCATCTCGATATGGCTTACCTCGGACTTTATTTCCTGGAAAGAATCCTTATCAACAATGGCGCCAATTCTTTCAATGGCATGCAGTTTGCCCTTGTTATGTTGTGCTTCCAGTTTGTAGCGGCTATAATCCATATATGTTACTACCCCTATCAACTGCGTCGTAACACGCCATGTTCCTCAAGTTTGCACTTCCATATAAGACACCCTTTTTCATGGCCGGTTCCTCTCAAGACACTAGCTCAGAGTGGCTGTGCGTCAAAGAACCTATGACACTATAATTTAGCTTCGATAGCATGGGAAAAATGTGCTGTTCGCGTTATGGTTTCCATTCTGCTTTCGTAGAACGCTCAGCTCCTGATACCGGTCTGTATCAAAGATCTTTCTTCCCGTCTTGAATACAAAGTTGGACCTTCGATTGAATCCTTGTTTAAATCTAAGCAGCGAATCCTCTTCACTGCCCAATCCCCCCCCAATCATTAGGCTCTCATAGCCATGTTCATACCCCCAGAAGGCGGCGCTGTACATCAAGAGGGAGCTTGGCTCCAGGCTTCTATATTCCAGTCTTGATCCACCCAAATGATAATTCATTCTTTTCCCGGCCATAATCATGATGTCCATGGCCAAAACTGTTTCATCTTTCACAGCATAAAAAATCAGAGCATTATCCTTTAAATCGGCTAACACACTGTCATAGAATCCTTGGTTGAAGAAGTAGTATGACCGCGCCTGATTACGGCTCATTGTTTCATCGTATATTTCCCGAAACTGTCGGAGCAGACTTTGATCCAGCCCTTTTAGAATTGCAACATCATTCTTAATCGCTTTTCTAATACGGTTGCGTTTAAACCCACTTAGGTTATTCCAAATGGTCTCCGGGTCGCGCAAATCCAAAATGACAACTGGTGCATGGGTCACGATCTCATACATGCTGGCGCACACCTCTTCTGAACCCATTTGAGGATGGAAACGCACAAATTCGCTGACAATACCGTTGGCTATACAGTATTCCATGTAATTCTCATTTAGGCTGTTAATGCTCTTTATATTAATCTCACCATCAAATATCCAACCACCATATCCGTATGGGGTCACAAAATCAAAGTAGGTATTTAGATCAATTTTGCCAGCAAATCGCTCATCCAAAGCGATATCCCTCAGCATGACCACATTAGCTGCCCGTAACCCACAACCCTCAAAATAGAGAAGTTGAGCTTCCCCATCTCCGATCACTTCAAAGGCGCGTGTATATTGAGGTAGATAATAGACATCATAATCTGGAAATGATTTAACAATATCATTCCACTTCTGACCTTGATCCTTATGCCAAACACTAAACATTGCATCACCTGTTATTAATTTCAGCTAACCAATCTCGGCAGGAATTATACTTTATTAAACTAAGCGCTCAGGCGCTATTGCCGTTATCAGGTATTGTGAACACGACTGGATCATTCATAATCGCCGCTCATTTGTTTCCGAATCGCATAGCTGTCAAAATCCTCTACACCTTCATCGCTCCCCTCTTCCAATCGCGCTCCAATATCATCTCGCAACAAGACTTTTTTTATGGTGGCTAGGATTATCTGAAGGTCTGTCAGGAATGTAATGTTGTCGACGTATTCAATATCATAAGCAAATCTTTCATCCCACATTATGGCGTTCCTGCCTTTTATTTGCGCTAATCCTGTCAATCCCGGCAGCACGCTATGACGTCGGCGCTGCTCCTCACTGTAATAAGGCAGATATTCTATCCTCAACGGGCGCGGCCCAACTATACTCATATCACCTTTCAATATATTAAATAGTTCTGGAAGCTCATCCAGGCTGGTAGAACGCAACATGTGTCCGAATCCTGTCAAGCGCTCGCTATCTGGCAGTAATTCACCCTGATCATCTCTGGCATCGATCATGGTACGAAATTTATATAGGGTGAATACCTTTTCGTCTTTTCCCGGGCGGTCCTGCCTAAAAATGACCGGGCGGCCCAGTTTGATTCTGACTAAAACAGCCACAATGACAAGAACCAGGGAAAAAAGTATTATGGCCATGAGTGATAGAACCACGTCCATCAGCCTTTTCCCGAATGACTTATACATATACAATTCACGCCTTTATGAATTCGGTAAATATAATTGAAGCAGGCATCCCTAATTCACCTAGAACCTTGCTCCGTCTCGGGCAGGTGAGAAGAGTATTCAAATAATTGGCTCCCTCAACATTTGTGAATGTGGATCTGATGGCATAACCGATTATTTTTTCGGGCTGTAGATGATTTTGGCAGGATTACCGAATACTGAAGTGTCGGGTTTGACGTTTCTTAGCACCACACTCCCGGCTCCTACCTTGGAGTGATTGCCTACCCGAACTGAGTTCAGGATTCTAGCCCCACTTCCCAAAAAGACGTCTCTCTCCAGGTGGGCAAAACCCATTACATCACAAAAATCACGGATTATGCATCCCGATTCCACAACTGTGTCATGCCCAATTACAGTTAAAGAATCTATAAGTACCAGATCACCGATGGTAGCATTGACGGAAATCACGGAACCGGGACCAACTATAGCATCTTTGCCCAAAGTACAATTGTCCGATAATACTGCGGTAGGGTGTATGATGGTGCCAAATACCGCTCCCTTATCAGCTAGTCTCTTGTGTAGGTCCGCTCGACGCTCTACATCGCCTAAGGCGCTTACCACCTCTTCACCGGGCTGAGGTACATAGTCCGCAATCGTACCCACGATTTTGTCCGACAAGTTGTATTTGTCCAAAGCGCGGGGGTTGTCATCAAGAAACCCGATCGATTCCCATCGCCTGGCATGCTTCTGTTTATCACAAGCCCACTGATAGGCTTCTCGGCCGCAGACACCTGCACCAGCTATTAGCAGTTTTTTCATGCCTCAACTCTCCTTTACTAAAATCGATGATCCTACATTTTGGATCTAATCAAGTCCTCCAGATCTCCAACCGTAATGAGTCCTTTGACCTCTTTGCTCGCGATGGTAACCCCGTATTTTTCATCCACCATTGAGGCCACCTCCAGGATGGTCAAAGAATCCCAGTTTTCGAATTCCTCCAGCTCATCCTCTCGTTTAACCTCATCTACCTCTAGTATCTCGGCCAACTCAGTGTAAAAGTCCTCCACGCGATTCCCTCCTCGGCTTAATACTCGATCATCCTACAAAAATCAAGCGGCCCTATCCTCATAAGCATGGAGCTAGCCGTCAGCCCAACCCCAAAGCCAGCTAGACAAGTCAAATACGAATGGTTCAATAATTTGTCACCCAGGTTGAATGCTATATTGGTAGGAATGGTAGCGCCGCTGGAATTGCCGAAGTTTTCCACAATATTGTAGGGCATCTTATCATAGCTGACGTCCATTTTATCGGCTAGTCTTTGCAACATAAATTTATTGGGCTGATGGAACATAAAATAATCAACATCTTCTAATCCTACCCCAGAAAATTCCATGAGGTTGTTGATCATGGGCGGAACTTCATTAACCACAAAGTTGAATACCGCCATGCCGTCCATAAACCAATGGTCCAGACAGCGGGAGTTGCCTTCCTCATCCATTTTCATAACTGCCGTGTCCTGATTAGATGGCATCTTTAGGCCTCCGGCGGGTATAATCAGTGCATTTCTATGGCTTCCATCCATCTTAATGTTGGCAAATATTTCGCTGTTTCCAGGATTTTTTTCTACAATAGTGACCGCTGCCCCATCTCCAATCAAGGGGAATGTGTTGCGGTCCTGAGGAGAGGTCTTCCGGCTTAGCACATCGCCATTCACCAAGGCAACTTTATTAATAGCGTCCTGCTCCAACAGGCTGAAAGACTGCATTAATCCAACCAGATACCCGGCACAACCTTGCTTCACATCCAAACAAACCATATCTTGTTTTAGGTCCAACTTTCCCTGAATGACGTTACTGGTGGGGGGCATAAAATAATCCGGGGTTTGGGTCATGAGAACCAAGGCGTCTATTTCATCCTTATATATCAGGCCTTCATCCAGAAGGTATTTCAACCCGCATATGGCAAGATCAGAAACGCATGTTCCTTCCGTCACGATTCTATGACGGTCATAACCCATGATTTTCTTCAACTTCATGGATTGCTTGACCGAAAAATTATAGTTCTCAACTTCGTCGTCGAACCTCACTTCGTTTTGAGGCACTACTGCCAGGATTCCGCTTATCTTCTTGTTTCGATACTGTAAATTCAAATCTGACCGCCTCTTCTCGCAATTAGTTTTGTAATCGTTTCAAGATTATAAAAATTCTCCGGCACAATATCGTTTACATGAATACTGATTGCAAAGGCTTCTTCGATATCAGAAACCAACACAACGATATCAAGTGAATCCAATAGCCGATTCTCAATGAAATTACTGCTGTTTAAGAAATCTACTTCTGGCCGTATCTCATACAAGATCTCCAACAATTTCTCCACCACGACTTACCTTCCTTGAATCTGATGACTTCCTATATAGTATGGAAGGATAGGTATTCTTTGTGACACCTCTACTCTCGGTCAATACTCCATCAAGAAACGTATTCGCTCAACATACAAAAACCTGCATCGGTATGTACCAAGCAGGTGAACAGCGGATGTAATCATATCGGATTGCTGGGGTGATGGAATATATGTCAGCAGTATTAAGGATCAGGGCTACTGTCGAGATGTCACTTGTCACAATCATCCCTCAGTATAAATATCCTGTAGCAGAGTATTTGTTGGTTGGATTCGCCTAAAATGTATTATTTGGAAGGGCTACTCTATGCATAAAGGGGAGTATCGTTGGGGCTGACTGTGAGATCATAAGCCATGACTATAATACTGGGGGTATTAAAGCATGCAGAAAAATGTCCTTGAATATTTTGAGAGCTCGGTAGTTCAACATGACAATAAAACTGCCATCATAGATGGTGAAAAATCAATTACATTTGGCGAACTATGGGGATATTCGCGCCGCCTGGCATTCAGGATCAAACAAACCAAAGACAGGGTCAACCAGCCTATCGCAGTATTCTTGCCGAAGAGCGGCGATAGTATTATTGCTTTCATGGGAATCCTGTGCAGCGGTAATATTTATGTACCAATGGATACGAAATCACCGCCAGCAAGAGTCAGAAGCATAGTTGAGAATCTGGAAAATCCCATAATTATCACATCAGGAGAACATTATGATACGCTGCTGGAAAGCGGGGTAGATCAAGACCATATCATCGACATTAGCTTGGCCTATGACCAAAGTATCAAGTATGACAATAATTTGGTGTCCTCTTACGCAGAGCCCGTCATCGACACCGATCCGATATACATTATTTATACATCCGGTTCAACCGGAACACCCAAGGGAGTCGTTGTATCACATCGCGGAGTCATTGATTACATTGACTGGGCGATTGATTGTTTTGACATTACGGCCCAGGAAATCATCGGCAGCCAAGCTCCGTTCTATTTCGACAACTCCACACTAGACATATATCTCTGCCTGGCTACTGGGGCAACCCTCGTTCTTATACCCGAACAATATTTCGCCTTCCCGATAAGACTGATGGAGTATGTAGCGGAGCGGAATATCAACTTCGTATTTTGGGTGCCGTCTGTAATGATAAATGTGGCCAACACCCGGGCTTTGGACCATGTCCGGGTTGATTGTCTGAAAAAGATACTATTTGCCGGGGAGGTCATGCCCGTCCGTCATCTCAATTATTGGCGGCAAAACTTGCCTCATGGTTTGTTTGCGAATCTGTACGGGCCTACCGAAATAACCGTGGATTGCACTTATTATATTGTACAGAAAGAGTTTGACGATAATGATAAACTGCCTATCGGGTTTCCCTGCCGCAACACCGATATTCTGATCTTGACTGAGGATAATAGGGCGGCAGATATTGGTGAGCAGGGCGAGTTATGCGTGCGGGGAACATCGCTGGCTTTGGGGTATTGGAATAATCCCGATAAGAGTGCAGAAGTCTTTACCCAGAACCCGCTAAATAAGAATTACTATGACCGCATATATCGTACCGGTGACTTTGCCTATATGAATACTGACGGCGAGATTATTTTCCTTGGCCGCAAAGATGCCCAGATTAAACATATGGGTTATCGAATCGAACTGGGTGAGATCGAGACAGCCTTATTAAGCATCGAAGGTATACATAATTCCTGTGTAATATACAACAAGGAAAAACAGGAAATAACTATGTTTTATGAAGGAAGTAATGAGCTAACGAAGGCAAGTATAAGAAAGAACCTGGTTCCACTTCTACCCAAATACATGATTCCAACCAAGATACACAAATTAGAGAAACTACCCATGAATAAAAATGGCAAGATCGATCGGCCTCAGCTGGTTAGGGATTGGTTTGAGAATTGAAATGTAAAATCATCGACGTAGAATGAACGACGATAGGGTTGAGATATGCTGGATTTATCACGGAAAGATATGGACTTCGCGCCCATAATTAGGAATCTTGTTAAAAACTATATAAGCATTGTTATTTGCTTGAGGATACTATCATTTGAATATTGAAAAGAACTAATGTTGGTTTTGATTTGCTGGTAAAGCTCTTGATTATTTATCATTTCTTCTATTGCATTTTTAAGATTGTCCTGGCTGGCAATAATTCCGTTAGTTCCGTTGTTGATGAATTCCGGTGCCGAACCGAAATCTGTGGTCACTACCGGGACATGTAATATCCGGGCCTCGTTGATAACGTTCGGGCAGGCTTCAGATGCGGAGGTGCAGACCAGCAGATGGGCCCTCTTGAGGTATGGGTAGGGATTGTTTTTTTGCCCTAAGAGGATGACCATATCAGAAACCTGATGTTGGTCTATCTGGTTTTGAATACTCTGCTCTTCCTCCCCGGCACCGATTATATACCAACGCAGCCTACATCCATCTTTTTTCAGTTGGGCTGCCAGCTTTGGAATAATGTTAAACTGCTTTACCGGACTCAGACGGCCGATGGAAATAATACAGAACGAATCGGCGGTAAACCTCTCATCTATCTCCTCAACATCCTGGGATAAAGCAATAATCGCCTTATAATCAATCATGTTATGTATACCATGGCATTTGCTCGCAAGTGAGGGGTATCTTTTGATAAAAACCTCGCGGGTAAACGCAGAGACACATATTATGTGATCAAAGCGATTGTAGATATGTTCCTCGTCATTCTGAGCAAGGGCAAAATAATTGTCGTAGTCACTGCGTATCCACGCTACTTTACGCGTCTTTATATGGGAAGTAAAATGAGTTGCCCGTTCCTCCTGCATGGCAATCACTGTGTCATAATTCATATATCCAATTCTTTTTGCCGCTCTTCTATAAGACCATTCCAAGGCCTTTTCCCCAACCACAGCCTTCAAGCCGTAGAATAAGAGTTTAACCAGCGTTTTTTTACTTCTTTCAATCCAGGGCTCCTGCTTGATATGTTCGTAACTCTCAAAGATAGAAGATAGGAGCAGGCTCCTGTTTAATATCCTAAATGGAGCGAATATTTCACGATAAGGGCCCATATGGGAAAGAGCAAAAATATCCTTGCTATAATACTCGTCATCCAGACAGGAAAGGATATTTAGAAGACTACGATTAGTTCCGCCGTGGTTAAAGGCCGGGATAATAAACAGGAGGCGTTTCATATTACCTACACTTCCACACCATGATCAGATTGTTCCTGAAGCAGTTCCATAGGCATACTTATAGTGTTAATCCCACTCAATAGGCAAAAGATAGTGATGCCTTCTACGATATGGTAAGGTTCCAGTGAGAAGGAATATAGAATCAGAAAATAAAACATAATCAGAAAAAAGCTGTATTCGCTGTTTCTCAGCAGGATAAATAATCTAAACAGATAAGCCAGATAAATAAGAAGTCCTACCAATCCGAAACCAAGCAGTATGCTAATATAACTGTTGTGGGCTTGCCTACTTAGCCCGAAATTGGCGGCAGTTAAATAGCCATTGCCAAATATGAGCCTCCCAACGTCACCAGAATAAACCGATTTTAGCAATTCCATCTGGATAGGGATTCTCCCCCCGCCGGTGCTGGCACTATCATCTGCAAAACGCAATAGCACGGGATCAAAGACTCCATAGTGGTTAAGGATTATGGATAACGTTAACACCCCAATAACCGTCAGCAGGACGGTTTTAATCTGCTTATGGTTGAACAATAAATATATAAATATCAAGATAGCCAGCATTACAAAGGATGTCCGGGAAGCAAAGGATGACATAGTAATCACATCGAGAACAGCACTTGCGAAGAAAAGCAGCTTCATTTTCTGAGATATTACCGTTCGATAATGCGTCAGCATTGTGAAGATAAGAGCCATACTAATAATTACAAAAAACGCTGCATAATTAGGGTTCAGATTAATACTACCCCTATACAAGCCGGTTTCCGTAAGCAATATTGGCAGAATTCTAAGACAGAAAACATCTACAGCAACAATATACGAAACAACCACAATCCGAATATCGTGGTCTTCTCTTATTAATAGGGGGAAAAACACGTAAGCTATGCACATCCACCAAAAATGGTACGTATAAGAGTTCATGGAGATGGTCCACGCCAATGAGCAGATCATTACTGCTACAAACAGAAGGATTAACAAATCAATCCTATATTTGCGTTTTACCATAACCAGTTCATAAATCATAAAAAAAACAGCAAATGCAATACATATCTTGGGATTTAACGTATAAACTCCTTGCCCCGATTCGCTAAAACCTGCATACAACCTAAGCGGAAGTATAGTCAAAAAAATGTAGGCTACCATTATCATCGCTGGCCGTTTTCTGTACAAAAGGAAAACCAAACCCAGTAAGAACACTTGTATAAGTACACTTAACATATTGTTATAGGAAATTTGATTTATACCTAATCCAGTGAGTGCCAGCATAATCAGCGCAAGCCAATCATTAGTCTCTAAAAACGACTTTTCTCGTTTGGTTGAATTATTCCATTCAATCAAATGCTTCATGACGCTCCCTTTTTATCTCGAATAGCAAGATAATAAGCGAAATAAAGAAATTCAAGAGCTGACCGATTACGTAGGGGAGAAAAATATATTCAAAACCAGCCCCGCGCGTTAACAATGTATATAATAATGCTGTTCCTACCAAGAAACCTGGTACAGTTGAGATAAGATTATGGGCCATATTTTTGCACACTACAAAGATATACTTAATACATTTAACCGTCATTACCGGGATTAACAGCAGCCCTATGCCTAAAGCTGGTATGGCGTCAAGATATTTGGGCAGTAATCGAATAATTATATCATCGACTATTAGATAAGCTAATAATGCCATTAACACAGACACAATAAAGGCGGCCGCTAAAGGTTTAACAGCAACAGTCAACGTCTTTTTAATATCGCCGTCTGTCTCCCCATAAACAGCAGCGAATCTTGGTCTTAGAATTTCAGCGACTGCATTCGGAACAATCAGCAGAGCACTTAAAATACCATATGTGAATGTAAACAGCCCTAATGAAGTCTTTCCACCCAGTTTGAATATCAAGCTTAACTGGGTACTGGTCCAAAGCGAAGACTCTATATAACCTATGGCAATCAACGGTACTCCAAACTTGATCAATTGACTCAACTGTTGAAAGTCAAAGCCAAATGATAGCTTAAAAGGCCGCTTGATGAATAAGAAGGCATTTGACATCAGGGACATTGCCATACCCCTGGTCCAAATCCCCAAGTATGCATTTACGAATATGAGCGGAAAAGTAACGATGCTGGTTACTGCTGAAATTGTACTTGCTTTGGCAATTGTAACGAACTCGGCGGTGGTTCTGTATAGTGTCTGAATATAGGAACTATATATTACCGTGAAACCAGCAACAATCTGAAACCCCCAACCCGCCGCAGACAGGTAATCCCCTAATATTAGTGCCCTAATGGATAACAACAAAAATGCGCTGGCACACAACCCACCAACCACTATCGAAAAGGATTGGGCGGTTTGAGTTAAATTCATGGCTCTTTCGTGCTCTCCCCGGGCTAGATAATACGGTAATTCTCGTGCCAAGGCTGAAGATACGCCCAGTGTTAGTATCCACAAATACCCGACTGGAATGCTATACGATTGGCATAAGCCAGTTATTTCCGGCCCTATAAACCTTGCTTGGATCAATAATAGTATCATAGATACCGCAAGGTTGAAAAAACGTCCGCCAGTTAAGGCCAACGCCGATTTCAGCATGTTCATTTGCAGCAGGCTCTTGAGAAATGTTAACATCGCTTCAATCTTTCCGGTTTTTTCATTTTGGCTTTTACAAGTATTAATTCTAACTATAGTACACGATGTCAGAATCTATTTTTGCAGCCAAGGATTGGGCCAGAAACTCCTTCATCTCTGTGACGTGCATGTGTCGGTCAAACATATGCGCTGCAGTACGCAGAGCTTCTCCTGACATGGACTGGAAGACTTCGTCATTAATTCCAACCACCTTGTGAATAACATCAGCAAATGCGGATGCATTAAATCCATCTACTATAAAGCCATTTTTTCCATCTCTAATATACATACCTAAATCGCTGGTTACATTAGTGATCACCGGCACCCCAGCTGCCATAGCTTCCGGTACCTTGGAAGGAAAGCCAGCCCTGGAGTATCTGCTATCCGGGCGCATCAATATCAAAAAGTGAGCTTCTGATAATCGCTGATCCACCTCATTCTTGGATACCCGACCGACGATCTGAAGGGATTCCTGCATAGTATCAATATAATACTGGGCTCGCGGAAACTGTTCCATAAACCCTGACCGGCTCAATCCCAATACTGTGAGGGTTATTTTCGCCCGTTCGATTTCGGGCAATGATACTAAACCATCCAGCATGACATCGAGATAATCCTTTTTGGCGGCGGTCCCAGCATAGAACAATCGAACGGGAGGCAGGGGCGGGTTCTTATGGCGAAGATAGTTTTCCATTATAACCTGTGGGGGAATTAAGACCGTATTACAGCCTCGTTGCTTATAGAATCTGTCCAAGTAGCTGGTAATACAAATAATGTTTTTTGCCCGGGGAATTAGCCATCTGATCCGGAGGTTGTGGATCCAATAGTACGGATTTAGTCTGCCGCCACCAAACTGGTTGCTGCTGTGCCACTCGGTCACATCCACTACAGCAGGATGATGTAAGATGCGCTTCAGAACATAATGCAGCCATAGCCCATAATTCCTATATGTGGCGTAGACTATTCTAATCCGGTTTTGCTCGTCAGGGGCTAAATGCTTCTTGATAATCTTCAGTATATTATTGCGGTTCAGGGTGCGGGCTATCCGCCCAGTACCCGCCATGGCGTACGAGCGGTATTCTATGCCTTCATATACGAATGTTTTTCGGGTTGGTTCATAGTCCTGTTCCCGTTCCCCCCCGTTGCCCAATACTATTGCTTTGTAACCGGCCATCTGTATGCACTGTGCCAACGCCATAATTCGGTTGGACGCAGCTTCTCCAAACGGGAAAGGACTAAATGTATAGATCAGGACTATACCTCTATCGTCCATAAACGCCACTCTCACATTAATATATGAGATCCTTATATAAATCGTTTATTTGCCCATATACCTTTTGCTGGGAAAACTTTTCTTCGATCGTTTTCTGGGCTGCTTTTCCCAGCCTTTTTCGTTCCTCACCGTTTTCGCACAAGTGATTAATTGACTTAACAATAGCGGCACTGTCACCTGAAGGAACGAGTAGCCCATTGACGTTATCACAAATTACCTCCGGATTCCCTCCTACCGCCGTGGCGATTATGGCTAATCCCATAGAACAGGCTTCTAACAGAGCATTTGATAAGTTTTCATGCAGTGTGGCAAATAAAAACATATCACAGCCCGCCAAGATTCTTAAAACATCGCTTCTTTTGCCCAGCACATGTACTCTACCCACAGTCAATTCTAATTCTAATTGCCTTTCTAATATCTCACAGTAGGGTCCATCACCAACAAAAACAAATATAGCTTTCTCATGGCACCCACTTTTAATTGCATCTATGATATAGGAAATACCCTTATCATATGTCATACGACCAACTACGGCCACCAGCACATCGTCTGGCCTGGCATCAATTTCGTTGCGGAAATCATCTCTCGCATATTCCCCGGGGATTATTATGGGCGCCGCGTTATATACAACTCCGACATAATTATTTCTGTTGGCAATCCCGAATTTTCCCGCCATATCTTCGCATACCGTGTAAACAGCACAGCTCATCCGCATAGTGATTGGCTCGATAAGATACCTGAATAGTAATTGTGCAGCCTTATTAATCCCAATAGCTTCGGTTGCACTACCTCGCACCGCTGTCAGTATGTTTCTGCAGCCACCGATTCTTGCGGCTAAAACACCGTAAAACGCGGCATTCTGTAAACCCGATAAATGAATCAGGTCCGGTCGGAATGCCTTGACCTGAGCAATCATCTTCCTCAATAGCCGGATGTTCAAAAACTTTCCAGGGCGCTCATCCTGAACTAAACGCCCAAATTCAAAATTATCGTGCAGCCAAGACGACTCGATGCGCTGCATGGAAGTATTGGGCCCACTAGTCTTGGGAGGCATAATATAATGCAGCATCACTTTTGGTTTTGCGCCCGGCATCAGCACATAACACCTCCGTCGGATACTGAGGCTCAAGCTCAAGCCAAACAGCCAATTCTTCCACATAAGCATGGTAGTCAAAGGTAGCTCGTTCAATCCGTTGTTTCATTTTTTGCAGTTGACTTTTTTCCATGTTGAGAATTCGTTGCAGAGTGGCGGCTATATCCCCTTCTAGCCAGAATCCGTTCTCGCCATCGCGGAGATAGTCGGAGAGGTCACTTGTTTTGTTGGTTATAACGGGCACACCGCAGCTTATGCTCTCCACAAATTTAGTGGGAAAACCAGCTTTATTAACTCTGGTGTCTTCACGCATGAATATGGTGAAATCTGCTCCCTTGACTTGCTCCAAGCTTTCTATATGAGATAACCTGCCAAGAAATCTTACTTTCTCTCCTAGAACATCTAGTAAACCGGCTTGTTCACCATAATGCTGTAAATGCTTCTCCCGGCTTATACCTACTATAATGAAACGAAAATCGTAGTTCGGATCAAGTTCATAAAACGCCTGTATCAGCAGATCGAGCTTGTCTTTCTGCTTGCCGCCAGGGCTTCCGGCATAGACGAATTTTACCGGGCAACTCTCTTGTTCTGATCCGGCGCGCCACTTTTCCTCCTCCAGATCCACCAATGGCGGGATTCTGATAAGGCAATCATTCTTGACGTAGTAGCTCTCCAGGTATTTGCTTATTACCATAAGCCCGTCTACGCGTTTGTGAATTAAGCGCATTCGCAGCAGAGAATCCAAGCCCTTAAGGATTTTATAGGCAAGGCTGCTTCCTTTAGTGCTGTACCACTCGGTACAGTCAGCCATTACCTTAATATTATTTTGGCGACAGTATTTCATCACTCTTACAAATGCCGCAGCCTGGTAATTATAGCAGATTACCGCCTTAAGGTCCGAACATTGGGCGGCTACTGTGATAAAATCTTTAATACTGCTCAGATAATGAATCCACTGGGCCCTAGTATCGGGATATGGGATAAACCAACTGGGAAAACCAGCTATTAGCCTCTTAGTATCCATTACAGAACTGCCAAAGGGAAGATTCTTGTCGACACTTAAAAAAAAACCTCATAACCTAATTCTCTGATTATCTTGGCATTGTTTAATACCCGATGAGCTGCAGCATTCTTATCCGGCAGCTCAAAACCTCCAATATAAAGGATTGATCCCTTTGACAATTCTTACTGCCTCCCTAAGCCTTTTTCCAGAGACCTTCCTTCGGATAGAGCAAGGTTTATGCTCCAGGCATTCCCGCATCTTAACCAAACGAGCACAACAAAGTCTCATATCATTGGTGCGCTCTAGCCCAATGGGGGCACTCCCTCGTCTACGCTGCCGCCTTTTCCTATTAGTTCATGCTGATGCTCAGATCGTAATTTCTTAAAATTTTGTCTATCTCTTCAAAATAACTATCAACAACTATCTGCCTATCGAACTCTCGTTCTACCTTTTCCCTACTCCTTTTCCCCATTTCAGCCTTTTTCTCATGAGGCATACTAAGGAATGTTTCAACTGTCGCAATCAAATCATATGCATTGCCAGCCTGAAATGTGAAGCCATTGATACCACCGTCAATTATCTCCCGACAACCGGGTATATCGGACGCGATTAGGCATCTGCCTGTAGCCGCAGTTTCAAGAAGTACATTCGACATCCCTTCCCCTCCTCGGGAAGGGTGAATGATACAATGGCTGCCTATCAAAAATGGTACAATATCCTCTTGATAGCCTAGGTATGTTATCGAGCCTTCCCTTTCATGTTCGGCAAGGATCTTTTCATAATGTGATTGGCTGGGCTCCACCGAACCAATGATATTAAACCTGGTTGTAGGATATTTTTGCTTGATCTCCCTGGCAACAGCTAGATATTCGTCGATCCCTTTATCTTTCATAACTCTTCCCACGAAATTAAAGACAATCGCATCGCTGGCATCAGGGTAGGGAGTAAATTTGAACCGCTCAAGGTTTACTCCAGACCCCGGGATAAGTTTGTAAGGTCCGGAAATCGCTCTCTTCCCTTGCATAAATTCCAGATTATTGGTGTTCTGAAAAAAAACCATCCTCGACTCTTTGAAGGCTATTCTATACATGATAATCAGGATGCTGCTAAGGAGGCTGGGTTTTAGGAAGGCGCTGCCCAATCCGGTGATGTTGTTCAGGTAAGGTATATTCGCCCAACGGCATGCGATGCTGCCATAAATATTCGGTTTTATGGTATAGGTAAGAACAATGTCCGGATTGATCTTTTTTATGGTATGCCGGTAGTTTAATATTAGTCGTAGGTCACTGACTGGATTCATACCTCTACGATCAATGGGAGTCTCGATAAATATACAACCAAGTTCCTCCAGCTGGTCCACTTTGGTTCCTCTGGGCGTCGATATGTTTACTTGAAAGCCATTCTTTATAAGCTCTTCAATCAATTCTTTTCTAAAACTATACAAACCCCCTGAGCTATTCGATAGAACCAATATTTTTCTCATATCAAATCCCTTTTGAATAGTACCATCTCATCCCGGCATGCCTCTTTTTGCCAGATAATGCTGCTAATAATAATAGTAATAATCCTGGTCATTGGGCTTGGTCTGATTGAGAACTACCCCAATGATTCTGGCATTGGCTTGCTGCAATCTGTCCTTGGCTTGAGCTGCTACCTCTTTGCGAGTTTTTCCGGCATGAACCACAAGTGCAGACGCATCTGTCTGAGATGCTATTATGGCGCCATCCGTAACAGATAGTATGGGAGGCGAATCTATAAATACATAATCATATCTTTCCTTTAAGTCAGACCACATATTTCGAGTACGCATGGAATTGAGAATCTCAGCAGGATTAGGTGGAATCGGTCCGCTAGTTAAAACATGGAGGTTAAGCATACTTAGGCTATGCGCCACACGCTCCGGTTCAATTTCATTAATAATGCAGCTGGTGAATCCCATTTCGTTGGAAATCTGAAACAGCTTATGGATACAGGGCCTCCGTAAGTCGCAATCGACAAGGATAACCTTGTTTCCAGCTTGGGCAGTTACTACCGCCAGGTTTGCCACCGTAGTGCTTTTGCCTTCCATTGCCAGTGCACTTGTAACCAGAACTGTCTTGAATGGTTGTTCAATACCGGCAAATCCCATATTAGTCCGTAAGACCCGATAAGTCTCAGTTATCATTGACTTTGGGCTCTCAAGAGCAACTAGCCCAGGATCCATACTGTTGTCATCTCTTCTTTTCAATCTGATAGCCAACATATTCACTCCCTGAAATGCTGCTTTGAGCTTTGCTTAGTTCCGGCCGGGATAACTGCCAGCACTGGCAAGTCTAGTACTTGGTCAATATCTTCAACAGTTTTTAAAGTGTTATCTAGGAAGTCCAACAGGAATGCTAGCAGGACAGATATCATCAAACCAAGTAACAAGGCTAACGCTATATTCATCATCTTATTGGGTTTGATAGGTGTTGGCGGTACATTGGCTGGTGATATCACAACTACCGAAGAAAACATCAGTTCATCCATTAGTTTGAGGTATTGCTCAGCAACCGCATTGGCTATCAGAGCTGCTTTATGCGGATCATTACTCTCAACCTCAAGGACGATGAGATTTGAGTCTTCAACAATACTTGCATCAGTCATCGACAGAAGGGCGCCTATGGACAGCTCTGGAATGCCAGTGCTTTCTACCACTCTTTTCATAACCACTTCGCTTTCCAACTGCCCTAAATAGGTATTCATAGTGAGGACCGGCATGGGAGCTACAGAATTGTTGTTATCTTGATTATTACGATTCAACTGTTGAGTACTGACTTGCAGCTTCTCTGATGCTACCGTAACCATAAGCAATGTGGAAGCTCGATAAACCGGTTTCAACACATAGAAGCTGAAGAGCCCCGAAACCAACGCAGCAGCCAAGGTCAGAGCAACAATCAACTTCCACCACTTTTTTAGGACCTTAATAAGGTAGTATATATCGATGTCAGCGCTTCCTACCACCCGACTGGGGACTGGTTTATAATCACTCACCCCGGTTCCTCCTTTTGGATCCATACATAATACCCTTATCCATGCAATGAGAACCCTTAAGATTAGCTGGGGAAGCTATTATATTCGCGTAACTATTCTGGAGTATTGCATAGACATTGACCCCTCACTAAAAATCGACTCTTGACTTCCAATGCTGGAGTGATCTTTGGATTGTATCCGACAACGTCGGTTTTTTCGGCGACCGAACATGCTCTATTCCTCGTCCATAAATGATATGCCTCGGATTATCGCAACCCAACACTTGAGCGTATTGAGCACCCCATAAACGCTCTACAATATGATATGCTTCACTCATTAAGGGGGCTCTTTTGTTGGGCGTATGGGCATCAGAAGCTATGATTTGGACCGATCCGTCTGCTAACATCTTGTTGGCGGCTTTGGCAACGCGGCGGCCGAACAATCCAGTGATACTAGTTGAGGTCACTTGAGCTAGAACGCCCCGTTGTGAGTAAGCAGATAACAGATCAGGACGCTTCGCCAAAACCTCGTTTCTTTCCGGGTGGGCAATAATCGGAATAACGCCTTGAAGCTGTATCTCATATAGAGTTCGATCCGTGTGCTCCGGAACCATAATGGATGGCATTTCAATTAACAAATAGCGTCCGGTATTATTGATAGTCAATAATTCTCCATCAGCGAGACGCTGAGGTAAATCGGGCTCCAAGTAATACTCCGCTCCTGGCAATACCTGCAGACCTATACCATTTCTTTTGAATTGTTGGTTAAGCTCGTCAACCCTTTTAATAATGTACTTCTTGTTATAGTCAAATTTTCCAGTCTTGATGTGAGGTGTGGCTACCATTATTCCAATGTGGTCTGTTAACGCCACCTGAGCCATTTCTACTGACATACTGATAGAACGAGAACCATCATCCATACCCGGTAGAATATGCGAGTGTATATCTATGAATTCCATAAAACCCTCCAACAATGTATCTTTGTCCGCCTAAAACTGCGGTTGTGGGCTCACTAGTGCGCTGCTCTCATCGGAATTACTTTGGCCTGGATTTGTTTTTGGTAATCGGGATGGTGGTATTCCGGAATTAGTTCCACCAGCAACTTGATTATAGCCTCTTTATTGCTGGCTGTTTCTCTTATCAGCGAATCGATTGTATGGGCTATATCCACATAGTTGGAGTCAATTTCCTTGCGGGAAATAAAGATCCGTTCATGAATGGTGGATGACATGTCCTCTTTGTTGGAAAACAATTCTTCAAAGAGTTTCTCCCCGGGGCGAATACCAGTAAACACTATATCAATGTCTTGCCAAGGTTCCAGACCATACAACCGGATTAAATCACGGGCCAGATCTAAAATCTTGACTGGTTCCCCCATATCCAATACGAAGATTTCCCCACCTTTTGCCATTGCTCCTGCTTGGATAACCAATTCGACAGCTTCCGGTATTGTCATGAAGTAACGGGTCATATCAGGATGGGTAACAGTTACTGGACCACCCGCTTCAATTTGCTTCTCAAATGTAGGTATTACGCTGCCACGACTGCCTAAAACATTACCGAAACGGACCGCGGCAAATGTGGTGCTTGAATTACGGTTCAGGTCTTTAATGACCAGTTCCGCAATGCGCTTGGTCGCTCCCATAACAGAAGTCGGATTCACCGCCTTATCTGTGGAAATCTGGATAAAGGTCTCAACCCGGTACTTGTCGGCCAGTCCGGCAACATTGTAGGTACCCAGTACATTATTGACCAGCGCTGCTTCCGGGTGTCTTTCCATCATGGGGACGTGCTTGAATGCTGCCGCATGGAACACCACCTGCGGCCGAAAGGCTTGGTATATCCTCTCCATGGATTCACGATCTCTTATATCGG
>JAXDBN010000225.1:0-4006 GCA_034678805.1 Syntrophomonadaceae bacterium | reverse complement strand
ATTGGCGATGCCGGCAGCTATGTTTACCGCCATCGTTGTTTTGCCTGCTCCGCCTTTGGCGCCAAATACGGTTACTACCTGGGGAGCACGAAGCTTCAGGTCTTTGTCCCCGGCAACGCTGTTAAGGCTGGCATTACGGGTTTTTTGGGCTTGATACAAGCGGCGAATCGACTGGGCAATCTCGCCTTCCTGGATCTGGTTTTTATAAAGAATGTCGCCCGCACCAGCCATCATAGCCTGCCTCATCAAAGTGGTATCTTCTTGGGCCGATATAATAATCACCCCGATACCCGGATGAGCCAGGGTTATCTTCTCGGTGGCTTCGATACCTTCTGTTATTGGGGTTTGTATATCCATGAGGATGATATCCGGAATCAGATGTTCGGACTTTTTAACCGCATTGGGTCCATTGACCGCCTCCCCGATTATAAGGAAATCCTGTTCTTCGCTTAGCATCTCAGTAAGCTCCTGCCGATATTCGGGCAGATCGCTGGCAATCAAAATTCTGATTTTCTCCATATGGCTATAAGCTCCCCTTTCCGTGCGGAAGATGTTATCTTAATTATTAGAACTGATTAATGGTTACTGGAGCAGGGTTGACTAGATTCTTATCTGAAGGCGGGCGCAGCGCCAAGGCAAAGTCGGTATTCTTGAGGGCCATCTTGAGCTTGAGGGCGCTCTGGGGATCGACCGCAACAGTAAGGGTCGCGGCTGCACCCTCCTGAGGTGCGGTGGTATCCTTGTATACCGAACCTACCGCCAATATCTCAATATTCTGCAAAACCATCATCGAACGGGGTTCCGGGGAAGCGCTGTTGGCTGGCACGATGGCCACAAAATCAACCCGGTCGCCTTTCTTGATCATATTGGATACACCCGTAACTGCATTTATGGGGATAGACATGGCTCTCATACCCTCCGGTACCGTATAGGCCAGCCGGTCTTTACCCTCGCCCGGTTTGATTAACCGGTTATCCAGCAAATATTCACCCTTACTAATAGCTACCGGAGATATTCGGCCCACGGCAGCATTGATATCGGTAATCTCCTTGCCCGTTTGCAGGGTCTTGGGGAAATTCTTTACCTCCAGCATCTCCGGGGTGATCGCCGTATTGGCGGGAATATCCTGGCGCGCGACCACTACTTGTATGTATTGTTCATTCAGTGCGGCCTGTTTGGCATTGTTCAGCACGTAATAAGCCATGAATGCCGCGAGGAGTGCAAAAACCAAAGCCAATATTACGATTATCTTGTTACGCATTACCATCTCTCCTCAGAATGTTATTCATACCATACAGCTTCTTCTTGCTGATTGTTTTTCTACTCTACTAATTTAGGCCGCCCAGAAATAGTTTCGATTCCAGACGGTGATAAGTCCTCATATGACTCATCTATCCTTAACCCAATTGTCTTTGAGTCATAAGATATTACTGTACATTTTAACAAGGCCAGATAATCTGAACTGATTATTGCTTTATTTTTTGTGTTGGCGCTCGGGTACACAAAACTGCCTTTCGATGTGGGTATTTCGTTGCCAGGCACCATTACATCATTCTTAAGGCTAATAACATATACAACCGCCCCCGGTATACAAATATTTTCAAGTTCTTTTTTGATGTTGGCTACTTTGCCATTCTTTTTTTCCGCTCCTATCGCTGGATCAAAGTGGTAATAGGGGTCGTGAGGAGCATGCATCAGACACTCGAAATTCCCACTGCCCTCTTTGTCCCAAAGTATTATTTCATCGCCCACATCATAGCTGTCCCAATTTATAAAAGGCATGGTATCCCCCATAAATCCTGGGTTCTCAGCAACTGCAGTGGCTGAAACCGTTCGAGTTGGAAATCCCAAAATTGCCATAAACGAATTGTCTATTGTTCTGGTACACGTGACCTTGATCTGATCCGGGTGGCTTCCGGTTTCTATTGTCTCTGTATCATCGTCCAAATCAGCTATTTCTATATCTATTATGTCGTCACATAACTGTTCCCGATATTTTGGTACTGTCACCGTCATGGAAGACGCTTTGGCGAGCAGAGCATTGATTAGGGCGTTTTTGTCGGTTATGGTTTTAGAGGTAGTTGCATCTTTCTGGTTTAGTTTGTCCACTATTGCATTGATCAGCGCCGTTTTATCGCTAATAATTTTAGCACTGATCACCGGATGACCGGGGAGGTTGTTTTTTAATAACCTTATTACATCGTCAATTTTTTGGTCTTTAATTTTGCCATCTTTCAGACAACTGCCGTCTATTGTGATGCCGTAATCGGCCGCGCATTCCCGCAGTTGGGGTTCGCTCATGTTATCAATTAATAGGGTGGTCAAGCCATCGCCCTCAGGAACGAAAAGTTCGTTAGCTTTTTGCAGTAGTTGTTGATTTGAATAGCCGGAAAATTCACCGGCCGTATGAGTCCCGGGAACAATAGTTGTGGTCAAACCATCGGTAATGTTATACTGATCAGCCATCGCAATCAGCGCGGTAGAGGTCATCCCATCAAGTTCTGCGAACGTATAACCTATTGTTTCTTGCGTAGTTTCATATGTTATCGAATATGAATTAGCTAAAGCCATTAATTCAGGATTACTTATTGCGTTCAAATGTTCCCTGAGTTCATCTTCTAAGTTCTCTAAGTCCTCCTCAGTATACTTGGGCTGAGTTATTGTCTCCCCTTGGGAAGCCGGCAATATTTGGGCTACTACTCGGTCTGCTGCACGGAACGCGGTGTAGGTGTTGCCCGAACTGTTTATGTCGCTCACCAA
The DNA here is from genome assembly GCA_034678805.1 of Syntrophomonadaceae bacterium. Taxonomy (GTDB): domain Bacteria; phylum Bacillota; class Syntrophomonadia; order Syntrophomonadales; family Syntrophomonadaceae; genus PHAA01. The sequence continues at coordinate 1,246 of JAXDBN010000225.1, read as the reverse complement.
TGGTTTCATTCCATTGCGACCGGCATAGGTTATGGCCGCGTTGGCTGCAGTTCCCGCAGTGGGCAGTGACTGTGCCCCCGCCAGCGCGGCGGCATCGGCGGCGTTCTGGAGTCTAGATTTGGTCATGTACGCCTGGCCTCCATCGATAACTAGTCCGGTAAAGCCGATGAGTACTATCAAGCCGATAACCACCATCACCATTACACTGCCTTTTTCTTCAACCAGGACTTTTCTCCACATATTGCTCACCTCATTCCGCTTTCATAGTCGCCTTAGCTGACAAGTGTTTGGTACCAATACCAATTATCTGGCCGGTAATCAAAGTAACATTATAATCGACCGTCGCGATAACATCGCCGCCGCTTGTAGTTATTGAAACAGTAGCAGTATCCATACCTTGTTCTGCGGCAATATCTTCAATGTCATCTTCCACATCACTATGATCTGCATCATCATCCACGACTGCCGTGCGTACAGCTTGCCGGGCTAAGTTGTTTAACGCCAACTGATGGGAATAAATATTACCAAATTCGATGATTCCGAAAACCACCGCGAGCAAAATCGGCAGGACGATAGCCATCTCAACCATAGCCTGGCCGCGCATATTTTTCACCAATCGCCGCATTTATTTCACCTCATCCACCACCAGGCACCTGCGGTACCCAGTGCAATCGCCAAACCATAAGGCAGCATTATTTTCTCATTATGTAATCTAAACGGGAATATGGTAAAACCGCTCCTTATCATCACCCAAATAGCTTTTAGAATTCCAACTACGGTGTCTACCACACCAAATTTATAACTCCAAATCACCAGGGCTATCAAACCTCCGGCCAAACCCATACCCATCGCTGTGTACAACACAAATGTAGCCCCTTTAAATGCTCCAATAACTCCAAGTAATTTGACGTCTCCGGCCCCCATGCCTCCCTTGGCAAATGGTAGGATGAGAATCAGAATGCCGACAAGCAAACCTAGCACCGACTGCCCCAGTCCTGCCCATCCACTATGGAAAGCATTGAAAACCAAAGCAAAGAGGAGCGCTGGTATCAACACGGCATTATATATCTTTCTATAGAATAGATCGGTTACCGAACAAATTGTAAGTACGATTAATAGGAAGACATCATGCATTAATAATTACCTTTTGAACAAGGCCTCACATGGTGCAAGGCCTTGTTCTAATTAAATTCTTTGGTGTCATTACTGACATTAAGTACTGTCACTTATAACGGATTCAGTCCAT
>JAXDBN010000224.1:0-13658 GCA_034678805.1 Syntrophomonadaceae bacterium | reverse complement strand
AATCGGGTTTGATAAAAAGAAAGGATCCAGCGGCAAAAAAGTAGAGCAGGTGTTACCGAGAAAGGGTGGTTATGCTGAAAAAACGGTTGATTTTATGGATAATGGCAGCGATGATTATGTCTTTGTTGCTGCCGCCCACATTGAGCCTCAGTGAGGAATTGCTCCCGGAAACGGCTATCGATCGTACTGATTTTCCAACTCTTTACCTGGCTGCCGACCAGCTTCATGGCGAAGCGATATGGATGCTGCAGGCCCGGCTGCAGGAACTGGGCTATGAAATCGAGCCCAGTGGTATATACGACCAGGCTACCAGTGACATAGTGGAGATGTACCAGATTGCCAACAATCTGCCGGTAACCGGCCAGGTTGCACAAGTTGATTGGGAAAGTCTTATGCTGCCCGAGGCCGCTGAACCGGTTTCCAGCCAAACAGAGCATCAGCCTCGCATTACCATAGTAATAGACATAGCCCAACATACTCTGACGCTCTATGCAGACAAAGAACCAATCAGAAAATATCCGGTTGGGGTCGGCAAGAGTTCGACCCCTTCACCCCTGGGGGAATGGAAGGTAGTGCATAAGGCCTATAATTGGGGCAACGGTTTTGGAACCCGCTGGATGGGACTCAATGTTCCCTGGGGAGTCTACGGAATTCACGGTACCAACAAACCTGGTTCGATCGGATATTCCCAATCCCACGGTTGTATCCGTATGCGCAACAAGGACGTGGAGGCTTTGTTCCCCCTGGTTCCCATGGGTACCAAGGTAAAAATAGTTGAGAACGGTAAAATATTTCCCCGTAACTTCAAGGGCGGAACGCTGAAATTAAAATCTTCGGGGCAGAATGTTGTTTACCTGCAAAACCAGCTTAAAGAAAAGGGAATAATATTTGACAATGCTGACGGTCGTTTTGGTGCGATGACAGTACTGGCGGTGAAGTATTACCAGGCCTGGCATGGACTGGAGCCGACCGGTATTGCGGATACCGACACCTATCGCAGTTTGGGGATGATCAAGTGAAAAATATGGCTAATATAACGATATTTCTATGATATACTATGAAAAATATTAAATTGCTTGTTTTTATATGAGGATATCATTGTGAAAATAAGTAACATCATGAGCACCGACTTGGTGACTCTAAGCCCGGATCAGACAATCAGGGAGGCCAGCCGGATATTTCTGGAGCACCAAATCGATGGGGCGCCGGTGGTAGATGAGTGCGGCCAAATGTTGGGGCTCCTCACCAAAAGCCATATCTACCGGGTATTTGCCCTGGGGCGCGACCCGGATACTCCGGTGCGCGTATTGATGAAACAAGCCCTGATAGTTGGTCATCCGGAGGAACTGGTCCGCGACCTGATCAGAACCAGTGTCGGCCGCATGCCGGTCATAGATCAGAACAAAGTGGTGGGCATGGTTACCCGCACCGACCTGGCTCGCGCTTATTTTAATTCCTTTAACTATGTATCCAACGAACTGCAGACCATCCTGGACTCCACTCACAACCTTATAGTTTCCATCGATAAAAACGGCCGGATCAACCTGCTCAATAGGGCGGCAGAAGAATTCCTGGATTTGAAGAGCTCCGAAGTCCGGGGCCTGGAGATCATGCAGGTCGTACCCAACAGCGGCTTGATGGAAATACTGGAGACCGGCTGCAGCCGGCCGGTCCAGAAGATAATACTCAATAATTCATTGTTTATATCCAACCGCACCCCCATCATCGAACACGGTGAGCTAATTGGTGCGGTAGCCGTCCTGCAGGATATCTCCGAATTGGAGAGCATATCCCGGGAGCTGGAGAATGTCAAGGAACTGAACCGGGAAATGGATGCCATAATAGAGTCTTCCTATGATGGCCTTTACCTGACCAACGGCGAAGGCATTACCCTGCGCGTCAATGAGGCATTTGAGAAACTAACCGGGGTTCCCGGCAAAGAGATGGTCGGCAAGAATGTTGAGGACCTGGTCAGGGAGCGGGGGATTGTGTCCGAGTCAGTCAGCGCTATTGTGCTGAGAGAAAGGAAACCGGTCACTATTATGCAGCGGACCCTGGCCGGGAGAACTGCTTTGACTACCGGGATGCCAGTGTTCGATCGCAAGGGCAAGATATTCCGGGTGGTATCCAATGTCCGCGACATCACGGAATTGATGCTGCTGAAACAGCAGTTGGAGCAGGCCCAGGGCCTGAGCAAGCATTACGAGTCAGAATTGCGGGCCTTGCAGATGCAATATGGTGAGGCTCCCAAAATGATTGCCGGTTCCAGGGTCATGAAGGAACTGCTTGACAGTGTAATCCGTCTGGCCCAGGTCGATTCTACCGTATTGATCACTGGAGAATCAGGTACCGGTAAAGAATTAATTGCCGAAACCATCCATCTCAACAGTGCCCGTAAAAACGGCCCCTTTATCAAAATCAACTGCGGGGCCATCGCCAAAAACCTGCTGGAATCGGAATTATTCGGTTATGACCCCGGCGCCTTTACCGGGGCCAAAAAAGGAGGCCGGGCCGGCTACTTCGAATTAGCTGACGGGGGCACTATACTTTTGGATGAAATCAGTGAACTGCCTTTCAACCTGCAGTCCAACCTGCTGCGGGTGATTCAGTGTAAAGAAGTAATGCGGGTGGGAGGGGAAAAGACCATCCCGGTGGATGTCCGCATTGTTGCCGCCACCAACAAGGATATCAGCAAGCTGGTAGCCAAAAATGAATTCCGGGATGACTTGTATTACCGCTTAAATGTTGTCCCGGTAGAGGTCCCGCCCCTGCGGGCCCGCAAAGAAGAGATACCCCTGCTGGCCGCCCATTTTATCAAGGTATTCAACAAGAAATACCGGATGAACAAGGAATTATATCCCGATGCAATCGATCTGCTGATGGAATATGATTGGCCCGGTAATGTCCGGGAGCTGGAAAACATTGTTGAGAGGTTGGTAGTGACTATTCCCAGGGATATCCTGACCCGGGATGACTTGCCCCTGCATCTGCAGAACTTCAGCCGCAAGGACACCCATCCGCAGATATCGGTGGAAGGCGTACTGCCCCTCAAAGAGGCGGTCGAATACGTGGAAAAGGAAATAATCGCCCATGCCTATTCCCGTTACCGGGCCACCCGCGAGGTAGCCAAACATCTGGAAATCGACCCCTCCACGGTGCTGCGCAAGGCCGCCAAGTATGGAATAGCTACCGCTGATATCCCCAAAGAAAGTGAATAAAAAAGCAATCCTGCTGTTATATTTCGCCCCTGTTTAAATGCATATTGAGAGTAATGACCCTGGGGGGTCTTTTTTTTTTGCCTGTCCTGCAAGATTCACGGCAGAAATGCGAAAGCCTGTCCCATAACTGCTGCAGATTTGCCTGCCAACCAAGATGTCCGAATTTAGTCGAGATAAAGACAAAGTGGCCGGATATAGCCAACTTATATAAAATTCTTGAACCATCCAGGCAAAATTGCAGAGGGGTGCGGCAAAACTGCCTCGGACCGGGTGGAGGCCCACTGCCAATTTGCCTCGGCCGGGATTGTGAAAGGCCTAGCAAGGCCTAAATATTGGGATCGATTAAGCTGGCACAGCCCTTGCTATTAATAGAGTAAAGAGATAAGCCTCTTGAAATGAACGTCTCGGGTTGAAAAAGGGGAGGAGGGATGCCGCCCTGGGCAAATCATAGGTTGGGTTGGCCGCTGGCGCCATGGTGATGTGCTGGGGCCAAAGCGATAAGGTGGGGAAGGAGATAGATATTCATGAATTTCGGTAACATTCTCCTCAAAAAGGAAGAGGGAATAGGTTTTATAACTCTTAACCGGCCCCAGAATCTGAACGCTCTGGATAGAGCAATGGTGGAAGAGATTTCTGCGGCCATCGATTTGGTTGCGGCTGACGACGAAATCAAAGTAGTCGTTTTAACCGGCGCCGGGGACAAGGCCTTTGTGGCTGGAGGCGACATCGGTTTCATGCAGGAGCTGACTGCCCTGGAGGCGCGCGCATTTGCCCGGTTCGGCCAGGGGGTGCTGAGGAAGATGGAGAACCTGCCCAAACCAATCATTGCTGCGATCAACGGATTTTGCCTGGGCGGCGGCTGTGAGCTGGCCATGGCCTGTGATTTCAGCATTGCTTCCGACCGGGCTAAATTCGGGCAGCCGGAGGTGGGCCTGGGGGTGACTGCCGGATTCGGCGGGACCCAGCGTCTGCCGCGCTTGATAGGCATGAACAAGGCCCGGCAGCTCCTCTATACCGGGGATACCATCGACGCCCAGGAAGCAGCCCGGATCGGGTTGGTAAATGAAACAGTGCCGCATGAAGACTTAATGAATCACGTGATCAGTATGGCCCGGCGCATAATCTCCAAAGGTCAGATGGCGGTCCGTTTCACCAAAGCCGCCTTGAACGAAGGGATGCAAACCGATATCGACCGGGGCATGATCATTGAGTCAGATATTTTTGGGCTTTGCTTCAGCACTGAAGACCAGAAGGAAGGCATGAAGGCCTTCCTGGAAAAGAGAAAACCGCAGTTTAAGGAAAGGTAACATGCACCCGAGCCGTTTCGGAGTTAGGCCGGATTATCCGGCAGAAGAAGGAGGAGATTTTATGGAAAGGATTCTGCCCTTTAACGAAGAGCACAAGATGTTTAAGGATGCTTTTTCAAAATTCGTAGCAGCCGAAATGGTACCCCATTACGCCGAATGGGAAGAGAAAGAGATAGTATCCCGGGACATCTTCACCAAAATGGGAGAACTGGGTTTCCTCTGCCCCTGGGTGCCGGAAGAATATGGCGGAACCGGGGCTGATTTTCTTTATTCGGTGATCGTAGCGGAAGAGATTGCCCGGCAGGGGTGCCGGGGGGTTTTTGCCTGGCTGCACAGCGATATCGTAGCCCCCTATATTGGCACATATGGTACGGAAGAACAGAAAGCCCGGTGGCTGCCCGGCATAGCCAGCGGCGAGAAAATCCTGGCGGTAGCCATGACCGAGCCCGGGGCTGGTTCCGACCTGGGGGCCATGCGGACCAAGGCCGTCAAAGATGGTGATGACTATATTATCAACGGTTCCAAGACCTTTATCTCCAATGGGGTACTGGCTGACCTGGTTATAGTGGCAGCCAAAACCGATACCAAGGGCGGAACCAAAGGTATTACCCTATTTGTGGTCGAGGATGGTACGCCTGGTTTTGCCAAAGGCAAACAAATCCCCAAGGTAGGGTTGCATGCCCAGGACACCGCCGAGTTGTTTTTCGAGGATTGCCGTGTACCCGCTGCCAACATGCTGGGCGGTGAGGGTAATGGTTTCAAATGCCTGATGCAAAAACTGCAGCAGGAGAGGATTATGGTTTCCCTGGTGGCGCAGGCTTCGGCTGAACGTTGCCTGGAACTGACCCTCGCCTATGTAAAGGACCGGGTCCTATTCGGCCAGCCTTTGAGCAAATTCCAGAACACTCAATTCACCCTGGCGGAGATAGCCAGTGAAATACAGGTAGGACGGAGTTTTATGGATCAGCTGGTTCTGCAGCATATAGCTCATAAGGACGTGGTCAATGAAGTAAGCATGGCCAAATACTGGGTCTGCGAAATGGAAAGCCGGGTGGCTTCCAGATGCCTGCAGTTATTTGGGGGCTATGGCTTCTGCAAGGAATACGAGATATCCAGGATGTGGACCGATGCCCGGGTTCAGACCATTTATGCCGGCACATCGGAAGTAATGAAACTGGTCATCAGCCGAGGTCTAGGGCTGTAATCCCAGAAAGGAGAGGAAAGAGGATGAGAATTGAAGGAAAAACTGCCTTGGTTACAGGTGGAGCATCTGGTTTGGGTGAAGCCGCCGTCCGGCTCCTGGCCGCCAAGGGCGCCCGGGTCGTAATAATGGACCTGAATGAAGAAACAGGTACGTCCATAGCTCAGGAGTTGGGCACGAATGTTGCTTTTTGCAAGGCGGACATCACTGATGCGGATCAGGTTCAGGCAGCGATCGATTTGGCCCTGCAGCAATTTGGCCGGGTCGACATCGCGATCAACTGCGCGGGGATTGCCCCGGGTTCCAAACTGGCCAGCAAAAAAGGCCCTCATGATCTGGGCTTATTCAGAAAAACCCTGGAAGTCAATGTGGTCGGGCCTTTTAACGTGATGCGCCTGGCCGCAGCCAAAATGATCGATAATGAACTGAATGATGAAGAGGGCCGGGGCGTAATGATCAATACCGCTTCTATTGCCGCTTTCGACGGGCAGGTCGGCCAGACCGCCTACGCAGCCAGTAAAGCGGCCCTGGTAGGAATGACATTACCGGTAGCCCGGGACCTCTCCGAGCAAGGAATCCGCATCTGCACCATCGCTCCCGGGCTTTACCGGACCCCCATGATGGCAGGACTCCCCGAAAACATCCAGGAGGCTCTGGGCAAAATGGTGCCTTTCCCTTCCCGGCTGGGCAAACCCGAGGAATTTGCCATGATGGTGCAGCAGATTATTGAAAATCCCATGTTGAACGGGGAGACTATCCGGCTGGACGGGGCGCTCCGTTTGGCTCCCAAATAGATTCAGCCCGAGCCAAATTTTTAAGGAGGAGGATTAAAAATGAGAAGAGTAGCAGTCATAGGTACAGGTCATTCCAAATTCTGTTTTAATTCACCCAAAACGTCCCTGGAGATGCTGGCCGAAGTATCCCTGGACGCCATCAATGAAGCCAATATCACCCCGAAAGACGTGCAAGCCATCAATGTAGGCAATGTCCTGGGCCCTTTTGAGGAAGGCCAGGGTATGATCCAATCGTTTTTCGCCAACGACATTGGTTGTTTTAATGTCGCGGCCAGCCGCTTCGAGGGCGCCTGTGCATCTGGCAGCATGGCGGTAAGGGATGCGGTCATGTGGGTGGCTTCCGGATACTATGACATCATGCTGGTAGGCGGAACCGAAAAATGTACCGCTATGGGTACTGGCCTAGCCACCCGTACCTTTGCTATGTACGGTGATTCCCGCTATGAATTCCCGTCTGGTTTTACCTTCCCGGCCGTATTTGCATTGCTGGCTCACCTCTATGCAAAAAAGCATGACATTCCGCTGGCTGCCCTGAAAGAGCAGATGGCGGCCGTATCGGTACAATCCCACGAATACGCCATGAAAAATCCCAACGCCCAGATTCAAAAACCGATCACTAAAGAAGACGTGCTGAAGAGCTTCATGGTATCGACCCCCATCCAGCTGCAGGATGCATGCCCCTTTTCCGATGGGGCCGCAGCCGTGGTAGTAGCTTCCGAGGAAGTGGCCAAGAAACTGGTTAAAAACCCAGTCTACTTCGCCGGTATAGGGCAGGCATCTTCCGGGAAACTAAGCTCGCAGTACAAATACCTGCCCCGTATTTATGCCCGGGAATTGGCCAGCCAGCAATCCTATAAAATGGCCGGCCTTACCCCACAGGATATGGATCTGTGCGAACTGCACGACTGTTTCAGCATCGCGGCCATGATCGCGGCTGAAGGGCTGGGTTTCTTCGAGCATGGCAAATCCGGGGAAGCATGGTTAAATGGCGAAACCAAGATCGGCGGCAAGATACCCATCAATATATCCGGGGGTTTAAAAGCTAAAGGGCATCCCATAGGCGCTACCGGCGTTTCCCAGGTCTATGAAGTAACCCGGCAATTAAGAGGCGATATGGCAGATCAGGGCCGGCAGGTGGAGGGAGCCAAATACGGCATTATTGACACCCTGGGAGGGGACGGAGTCCTGCTCAGTATGATTATGACCAATCAGTAAAGGAGGTAGAAGGTAATGGATTACAAGCTGACCTGGCAAGAGTATAACAAATCACTGAAAAAGGATAAATTAATGGGTTTAAAGTGTAACGATTGCGGAAATATTACCTGTCCCCCGTTGATGGTCTGCGCGGAATGCGCCGGCACCAACCTGGAAGTGATTCAGATGAGCGGGAATGGCAAGATAGCCACTTTCACCACCTCATACATCGCCGGTGAGGGCCGCGAAGCTGAACTGCCCTACACGATTGTAATGGTAGAGTTGGAAGAAGGCCCCTGGATCATGGGCAACCTGGTGGCGGCGGATCCTAAAAAACTCACCATGGACGTCATAGGCAAGTCGGTAGAGCTTGGCAGCCGGGTGTTCCCGGGCGACAAGTACTCCAACGGCGATATGGCCCGGCCGGCCTTTAGCATCATTGAATAAGTGGCGGCGGCCCATTCCCGGGCCGCCTACCTGCTACAACACAGGCAAATGAACCGGAAGCTTAATTCCTACCCAACCCGGTTTAAGTTACCTGCACCATTACGGGCAGCAAAGTACCTTATCACACGCCATTTCGATACCTGACATCTTATTAATAAAAGCCGGGCCCAGATACCATATGACTAAAGGTGGATTGGAAAGGAGGGAATATCATGAGTTTACCTTTAGAGGACATTAAAGTCCTCGACCTGTCCCGCTATCTACCCGGGCCCCTGTGTACCCAGATCCTGGCGGATTTCGGTGCGGAAGTTATCAAGGTGGAGGATCCGCGCGGGGGAGAATTAGGACGTTCAGTGCCTCCGCTTATCGCCGGGGAGAGCCCTCGATTCTATGCCGTAAACCGCAATAAAAAGAGCATTACCCTGGATCTCAAACAGGAAGCCGGCCGCGAAATCTTCCGCAAACTGGCGGCCCAGGCAGATGTGGTGGTCGACCAGTTCCGGCCCGGGGTCATGAAAAAGCTGGGTTTGGGCTATGACGATCTCAAACAGATAAATCCGGGCCTGGTCTATTGTGCCATTACCGGTTACGGGCTGACCGGGCCCAAAGCCGATGCCGGCGGGCATGATCTCAATTATCTCAGCCTGGCGGGGGTAACCGGGCTTACCGGCACCTACCGCGGCATGCCATCCATGTCAGGAGCGCAGATCGCCGACATCACCGGCGGAACTTTGTATGCGGCCCTGGCGATCATGATGGCCCTGGCCAGCCGGCAGAAAACCGGGCAGGGGCAGTTGTGCGATATAGCCATGATGGACTGCTCCATCAGCCTGCTGGCGTATAGCCTGGGCGAATGGGCCGGCCGGGGGCATTTGCCGGAAATGGGCAATGACATTTTGACCGGCGGTTATGCCTTTTACAACATCTATCAAACCAGGGATGACAAATATGTAAGCCTGGGGGCGGTGGAGGGCAAGTTCTGGGCTGACTTCTGCCATAAAATCGATCGCCCTGAGTATATCAAGATCCAATGGAACCCAGAACTGCAGCCGGATATGATCGACGATGTCCGGGCCATTATGCGCACCCGCACCCGGGAACAGTGGGAAGAGTTTTTCAAAGACAGTGACATCTGCTTCACCCCGGTATTGACCATGGAAGAGATGTGTGCCCACCCCCAGACCCTAGCCCGGGAAATGATTATCAAAATACCCGATTTCAAAGGCTCCGGACAGGACATACCCCTGACCGGGGTACCCATTAAACTATCCGATACCCCCGGCGAAGCCAGGTTGACCTTCCCCCAATTGGGTGAGCACAACCAAGAAATCCTTCAAGCAGCCGGTTATACCAGCCAGGAAATAGAGGGATTTAAACGCCGCAAAGTCATCTAGAAGGATGCAATACACTATCAACTCAAACTTCAATAGCAGCAGCCTGTGAAAATGGCTGGAAAGGAGGAGGTGTCAAAGCTGCCACCCTCATATCTGCCGTAAAACAGCCCGGCTGGCTTGACCAGCTGTATTAAAGGAAGGAGAGGAGTTCAAGTGTGGAAGACCGAGTACAATAAGAAAAAGATCGGCATCCCGGAAGCAGCAGCCCTGGTCCAGTCCGGCGACGTAGTAGGCACCGGCCTGGCCATAGGCTCCGCATCACCTGCTATTTTCAACGCCATCCTGGATAGGTATCAGGAGCTGCAGGATGTAAAAATACTTGATACGATAGGCCTGCACCCGTTTAAATTCCAGGATCCTGATTTTATGATGAAGCTCGATGGCCACATCAACTACATGCCGGCTTTCAGTATAATCACCGGCCGCAAAATGAACAATGCCAAACAGGCTGATTTCTACCCGGTGATGAGCTCGGACCTGGCTGACAAGATATGGCATAAGTCCGATGTATTTATTGCCCAGGTGGGCCCGCCTAATGCCAATGGTTACGTCAACCTGGGACTGACTAATTTTTATACCATGGATACCATCCGGCAGGGCAAGGCAGCCGGCAAACAACGGGTCACCATCGGCGAGATCAATGACCAGATGCCGGTGATCTATGGGAACAACTGGATGCACATCTCCGAGTTTGATTATTTCGTGGAAAACTCGACCAAGATACCGACCTTCGGGCGGGGTACCCCCAGTGAAGTGGATAAAAGCATCGCCGGGTATGTACTGGAGCTGATCAATGACCGTGATACTATCCAGATGGGTATTGGCGGCATTCCGGAAGCAGTGGTCAGCGGCTTGGAGGGCAAGAAAGACCTGGGGGTGCTGACCGAGATGTTCCCCATCGGCCTGCCCCAGCTGGTAGCCAAAGGCATCGTCACCAACAAACACAAACCTGTGCATCAGGGAGTAACCGTGGCTACCTTCTGCATGGGCGACGAGGAAATGTATAATTATGTCAAGGAGAATCCTGCCTGTGAGTTTTATCCCTCCTCCTATACCAACAACCCTACTCTGATTGCCGCGCATCCCAATATGGTGGCGATGAATATGGCCCTGATGGTGGACTTCAGCGGCCAGATCAATTCCGAAGGGGTAGGGCATACCCAGATCAGCGGCTCCGGCGGCCAGCTGGATTTCATGATTGGTTCCTTCTGGTCCCAGGGAGGCAAGGGGATCACCCTGCTCTATTCTTCGCGGAAAATGAAAGACGGTTCACTGGGCTCAGCTATCGTTCCGGAATTGCCGCTGGGTTCACCCATTACCGTTCCCCGTACCTATTCCCAGTATGTGGTCACTGAATACGGCATTGCCAACCTGCGCTACAAATCACGCACCGAACGGGCCAAGGAGTTGATCGCGGTAGCCCACCCGGATATGCGCGGGGAACTTTACGCCAGCCTGAAGAAAAACTTCTATCCCTTTGCCAGTGTCAAATAATTATCTGCCATCGATTTAGGCAGCCGCCTTCAGGTTTAATAACCGGGGGCGGTTTTCTTTTGGGGTCGGCTGTTACTCATTGGATTGAGGGGCTAGCCTACAACACAGTATATTGCGTTTTTTATTCAATCGGGCATTAAGATTGATGGCTGCTATTGTGGGGCGGATTCACGGTCTGCGATAATATTTATGGCCAGATGTGAAAATGGGGTGTAATATTAGGAACTATAGGCAGTGAGGGAGAGACCATGATAAACAATAAATTCAGTTTAATATATAAAGCAGGGCTGGTGGTTTTTTCTGCAGCACTAATAATGTTTCTGTTATTAGCCTATTACACCATGTACCGGCAAAATAATGCCATTGCTATTTTGGAATATCACAACATCACCTCAGACCCGGGCATGATCGATGCGTGGACCGTATCTGAGCGTGATTTCAACGATCAGATGTCATTCCTTAATCAGAATTGCAATGTTGTTCCCCTAAGGGCGCTGCTGGAAGATATTCGTGATGGCAAACCAATCCCGGAGCATACTGTAGCCGTGACCTTTGATGATGGTTACCAAAGCAATCTATTACTGGCTTACCCGATCCTGGAGAAATACCGTATCCCGGCTACGATTTTTGCAGTAACCAAATATGCACAAAACGGTACCGGCGGTGAATATATATCTTTGACCTGGGCTGAGCTCCAAAAGATGTCTGAATCAGGTCTAATTGCGGTTGAATCCCATACCCATGATCTTCATCACCGGGTGCCCAACAGCCAGGGGCAGTTGCAGGCTGCCGGTTTGACGCGTATTGTAACTGGCGGTATTACAGAGACTGAGGAACAATATAACCAGCGGATTAAGTCCGACCTATTGCTTTCACGTCAAGAAATCGAGGATCATCTCGGCATGGATACAAATATCCTCAGTTGGCCATACGGCGCCTGCAGCAAAAGCAGTAATGTTTTGGCTAAGCAAGCCGGCTTTACATACGTGATTGGACCGGTCGGCTATACTTATCCTTCTGCCGATATTGAAACCGTGGGCAGAATTGTGGTGCCGGGCGGAGCCGATATTCAAGCTTTTGACAAATTGATCAATCGCGGCAAAGTGAATTACTGGCAAGCATTTCCGTTGGTGCTGAAAAAGTTACAGATTCAAGTAACCGATACTTTTATGAAGGCAGGTTTGACGAACTGAGATGACCCGGTAATAAAGCAAGAGGTTGGCCGGCGGCAAGCAGGGGAATACCAGGGCCTATTATAGATATACATATTAAATGTTGTCAGCCGGCAGAAGCAAAAACCAGCATGGGGGAATTTCCATGGGTGTGCCCAAACAGTATCATGACTTATATATTCTGCGTGTCATCGCTACCGTGGCTGTAATAATCATCCACACCACGTCACAATCTTTAACCATATCAGCGGTAGGTTATTACGGCAACCAGTTGGCTCGGTTTGCGGTCCCCGCCTTTTTGATCATATCAGGTTTTCTATTGTTTCAAAGCGACTTGAATGCTCATTTTCTGCCTGTTACCAGGTTTTACCGAAAACGTTTTCATCGCATACTGCTTCCCTATGTCATCTGGACCATTTTCTACAGTCTGGTCCTGCATTTCTATTTTAATGGCCGGCAGAACTCCGATATGATCCTGCCCGATTTGATCCGGCATCTGTTTTTGGGTAACGGTTTCTCCCATTTGTATTTTGTGGTGATTATCATCCAGTGTTACTTGCTGTACCCCCTGATTAGAAGGCAATTCCAAGCCCGGCCTGGGCTTTTCCTATCCATCTCTTTGGCCGTATCCCTGCTGTGCCAGTATCTTCTTTACCTGCATGCCATCAAAAGCATCCATCTTACCCCGTATTATGGACAATTATATCTGATATCCTTTCCGGTGTGGCTCTTCTATTTCTTCCTGGGCATGTATCTGGCCTTAAGGGATCAAAACCTGGAACTATCAGGCCGGTTATCGCCAATAGCCTGGTCAATGGTATGGGCGGCCAGCCTGGGCGTTCTTCTCTGGGACAGCTATCGAACCGCCAGCTATGCTCTGTCTATTAAGCCCGCGGTCATACTCTACGCGAGCAGCAGCTTTTTCCTGCTGCGCTCATGGCTGAATCGTTTCCAGGTACAAAGCGGACCGATTATCAAATGGCTGTCAGATCAGTCTTTCCTGATTTACCTGCTGCACCCGCTGATGGCTAATATCTTGGTGTTTGTTGCCCTGCGGGTAATGAAACAGCCCGATTTATGGTCCAGTAATCTGGGTACGATAGAAAAATTCCTGGCTACCCTTATCACGACTCTAATTGCTGCCTATTTCATCAGTCGTACCCCTCTGGCGGAACCCCTGGGCGGACTGAAGTATGATCCCAATTTACGCAATTCTAAAACAGGATCGCAGTTAAAGAATACTTAAATGTTTGATTAAAACCGGCTAAGCAGCAGACTTTCTTTATATACGGTTCGGGGTTGGAATTGGCCTGGACAGTATTACCGCTTTAATAAAAATACGGGAAAAAATTATCTTCAGGAGGAGTTTACTATTTGTATGGGGAACATCTAAGCTATTGTTACTGTAAATAGGGGGCGATAAATATTAGAAGCTTA
>JAXDBN010000223.1:0-8437 GCA_034678805.1 Syntrophomonadaceae bacterium | reverse complement strand
CACCAGGCCCGGCCCACTCCGGTGATGACCATTACGCCAACCTCAGGATCCTTATCAGCCGCAATGACCGCATCCGTCAAACCATTGATCATACCGAGGGTTAGGGCATTTAGGGCTTCAGGACGGTTCATCGTTATCCAGGCAATCCCGTTCGACTTTTCCACCAATACCAGGTTTTCTTCTGCCATATTGGCCTCCTCCTTTCAATTCCTATGGTTATCAGGCTTGCCCCCTGTTTTATTTATCTGATCTAAGCAGAGCCCATTTCACTACCGTCTTTCTTTGAACGTATTGACTGAGGGGCTGATTTATCCTAACTCTAGAATTCCTGGGTAAACTCCTGATGGGACCGGTCTTGAAAGATTAGTTCCTGGTTTTTAAGGTTCACCCTGGTTCCGCTGGGAACCGGCTGGGTTATGAAAACGTTACTGCCTATCACACTATCACGGCCGATTAGAGTTTGGCCACCCAGAATCGAAGCCCCGGAATAGATAACGACATTATCCTCTATGGTGGGATGGCGTTTCTTACCCCGCAATTGGTCAGCGCCGCGGGTAGACAGCGCCCCGATCGTAACACCCTGGTATATAGTCACGTAATCACCGATAATAGTGGTCTCACCGATGACTATACCGGTCCCGTGGTCCATAAAGAAATATTTGCCGATAGTGGCACCGGCATGAATATCGATACCGGTCCGGCTGTGGGCATATTCGGTCATAATTCTGGGAATGAGCGGGACCTTGAGTAAATATAGTTCGTGGGCCAATCTGTAAACAAAGATGGCAAAGACTCCAGGGTAAGAGAAGATTATTTCATCCTCGTCTTCAGCGGCGGGATCGCCAGCGAAGGCGGCCTGGACATCGGTAGCCAGTATCTCCATTATGCCCGGGATTCTAGCCAGGAACTCCCGGCAGATGGAGGCCGCACATTCTTCAAAGTCGATGTTGACATCATTGGTTTGGATTGCCTTATGTTTCAGTGCACAGACTATCTGTCCCTGAAGCTTTTCAAAGATATCGAGGATCAAGTTGCCGATATAATATTCCATGGTGGGATTGGTCAGGTTTTGCTTGCCAAAATACTGGGGAAACAATACCTGCCTAAAAGTGCCTATGATATTAATGATTATATTGCGATTGGGCAGTGCGCCGGGATCCCAGGACCTGGTATGAGTAAAGTTGCTGTGCCCTTCAACAATCCCGGGTACTAGTTCTTTTAACTGCTTCTCGAACAGATCGTTCATCCTTTTGTACCTCCAATTCTATTTTAAATTGTATTTGAAGTTGGCTGATGTATTAAGCCAGGTGACAATTCCTCCCTCAGCGGATAGTATTCTCGTGAATTGCAATCATTATATTACTATATTACAAATTATTCTAACTTTAGAATCAAAATAAAATTATCCAGCAAAGCTGAAGAATATTTGGATTAGGGGCTCGATATATTGCCCGAGCATTTATTTATTAGCAGATTATACGTTATTCCTGCCGGAGGTTAGTAAATTATTATTAATAGTAAATTATTATTTACCACTACGGCGCGTTGATATATACTGGTTTTGTTATTTAAAGATTGATATTGGTAGGTGAAAAAATGAGTAAAGTAGAAAAAGTAGCCGGCGATTTCTTAACCTTTTTTGGCCTGATCAAACATGAGTACCTGAAACCGGCCGAACATATCACCCGCACAACGTTAAGTCCCACCCAGTTTCATACCCTTGGTGTTCTTTATCGCCGCAGCTCATTGCCTATGTCGGAACTGGCGGGTTTACTGAAGATTTCCAAGCAGCAGCTTACCCCGCTGATAGATAAGCTAAGTGATTGCCAACTGGTAAGCCGGGAGCTGGATGAACAGGACCGGCGGGTGGTTCGCATTGAGTTGACTGATAAGGGGCTTCTTACATTTAGATCGGTTTTCCATGAGATCCGACGAAGTTTTGTTGAGAAATTGAAGCAGCTGCCGGAAGAAAACCTGGATGAACTTGAGAACATGCTGATGCGGATGACGGAGATACTCTCACCGAATAGCCAGAGGGGGCAGGATAATGAATAAGATCAAGAAAATTCTAACAATAACCGGAGTCGTCATTTTGGTGGGAGGCCTGGCCGGATTGGCCTATTACATTTACCAGAGTATAAATTACTTTTCCACCCAGAATGCCTCGGTAACTGCCGACATGATAACCTTAACACCGGAAATAACCGGCAAGCTTAAGGAATGGAACGTACAGACAGGAGATCAAGTAAAGGCCGGGCAGGTTTTGGGTAAACAGGATATCAGCAGCCTCATTTCAACTACTAGTCTAAGTCCCTCGACCCTGGCTAACTCAGCCGATACCCTGGTTTCCAAGGCTGACATCAAGTCGCCCATAGACGGTAAGGTCATCATCTGCGATGTAGTCCGGGGCGAGGTATTGAGTCCGGGTATGGAGATAGCTACTATAGCCGATACTGACCATCCATATATCAAGGCTAACATAGAGGAAACGGATATTCTCCATATACAACCCGGCCAACCGGTAGATATTAAAATCGATGCTTATCCGAGAATGAAATTCACCGGTTATGTTGACAGTGTTGGCCAGGCCACCAACACTGCCCTGGGAACAACCATATCCTTGAATACCAGCGGGACCTATTCTAAGGTAACCCAGTTGATCCCGGTACGTATCGTAATTACCAATGCTGAAGACCTGGTCCTGATGCCTGGCATGAATGCCACCGTCAAGATTCATATCAATTAGAGGAGGGTTGGTCATGCCAAAGAGAAGCTGCATTTTTATTTTGATCCTGGCCGCTGCGCTGTTATTATCGACAGTAGTCGGGTGCGCCAGCCAGAAGGCCAGCCGGGACCTGCCGGTAGCCACTGCGGTTGCCGCCAACCGTGAACTTGACACTAATTTGGTATTCAGCGGAGTCCTGCTGCCTACCCAGATAGCAGATATATCAAGCCGCACGACCGGGCAAGTAGTAGCACTACCCCATAAGGTGGGAGACCTTGTGAAAAGCGGGGATGTGCTGATGACCCTTGACATCCAGGCCCTGCAAGGCCAGCTGATGCAGGCCGAGGCCAATTATAAAAGCGCTCAGGCAGCGGCCCAGGCAGCTGAGAATGCCGCTGTAATAAGTAAAACCAATCTGGACGCGGCCCAGGCCAACTTTGACCGCATCCAAACGCTATTCAATGCCGGAGCAGTATCGCAAAGCCAGATGGATGAAGCCCGGGACAAACTGACCATTGCTGAAAAACAATATCAGACCGCTTCCGGTCCTGCTTTAGACCAGGCCCGGGCTAATGCTGATGCGGCATTCGCCTCGGTCAGAAATTATCAGATCCAGATTGACATTAGTACCATCCGCAGTCCCATCGATGGTGTGTTGACTACCCGGAATGTGAATATCGGCCAGGTGGTAACCTCGGGAAGCGCGGTTATATCCATAGTGGACAGCTCGATACTGAAACTGAAGAGCACGATACCTCAGGAGCAGTTATGGTTATTAACGCTTGGCCAGGACATGGACGTTACTATTGACAGCTATCCGGGCACAGTTTTCAAGGGTACGATCACTACAATAGGTCCGATAGCGGTTAGCACCGGTGAATTATTCCCGGTGGAAATCTCATTGAAAAATGACCAGGGCTTAATGGCTGGCCTATCGGCTCATAGTACATTGAACCTCAAAGCTGCCGGGGTGGTAGTCCCGCGTACCGCGATCCAGACAATCGATGGCAAGAGCTATGTGTACGTGATCCAGGATAATAAAGCCTATCAAAGGGAAGTCACGCTGGGCTTGAGCAATGACCAGGACATTGTGATTATTTCCGGACTGGACGAAGGAGAACGGGTCGCTGGGTCCAATGTCGGTCAGCTGATTGATGGAAAGGCTATCAAAGCTCAATAACAACCTTTGCACCGATGGAGATTGAGAAATGCTGCAATTATTCCGGGGTTTGAGACCTTATTATTTAGAACTGTCAGGGGTAATATTTTTACTCTTTGGCCAGGCTATAGCGGAGTTATCACTGCCTACCCTTATGTCCAATGTGGTTAATAACGGCATGATGAAGGGTGATAATAATTATATCCTGACTTATGGAGCCTATATGCTGCTGGTCGCCCTCGCTAGTACCGCCCTTTCCATCGCGGCCAGCTTTTTATCGGCCATCGTGGGCATGGGGTTCGGCCGTGACACCCGCGGCCTGGTCTTCTCTCACGTGGAGAGTTATTCCCTGCATGAGTTCGATAAGCTTGGCACCGCTTCACTGATCACCCGCACCACCAACGATATCACCCAGGTTCAGAACGTGCTAGTGATGGGATTGCGCTTTATGGTTTATTCCCCGATTATGTGTATTGGCGGTATCATTATGGCTCTTAATAAGGATAAAAGCCTGACCTGGATTCTAGTGGTTGTCCTTCCCCTTATGCTGCTTTTAATCGCAGGCATAGCTACATATATTGTTCCTTTGTTCAGGTCCATCCAGGCCAAACTGGATAAGGTCAACCTGGTCTTGCGTGAGAATCTCACTGGTATTCGGGTTATTAGAGCTTTTAACCGTTTGGAGCGGGAGCGGCAGAGGTTTGACCAGGCTAACCTGGAATTGACTGAGACATCCATCAAGGTCAATAAAATTATGGCCATGATGCAGCCCATCATGATCATCTTGATGAACATAACCTCGATCGCCATAATTTGGTTCGGCGGTATCCGTATCAGCCAAAATACCAGCAACATAGGTGACATGATGGCCTTTATGCAATATGCCATCCAGATCATGTTCTCCATTATTATGGTAACCATCCTTTTCATCATGATACCGCGGGCCCAGGCTTCGGCGGTACGTATAAATGAGGTGCTGGAAACAGCACCGGAAATCTTTGATCCGGAACAACCCCAGGTTCCCCCTGCCAAGCAGGCAACGGTAGAATTCCGGGATGTAACCTTTTCCTATCCAGGGGCCGAGGAACATGAAGCGGCCCTGCGGGATATCAGTTTTTCACTGCGACCCGGGGAATTTACGGCTATAATCGGCGGAACTGGATCCGGTAAGAGTACCCTGATTAATCTGATTGCCAGATTCTATGATGTAGATAGTGGTTCGGTGCTGGTCGATGGGGTTGATGTTCGGCAAATGACCCAGCAGGAACTGAGGTCCAAAATCGGATTTGTACCCCAAACCCCGGTCATCTTCAGCGGTACTATCGCTGAGAATATCCGATATGGCAAAGCTGAAGCCAGCGAGGAAGAGGTGCGCCGCGCCGCTGAGGTTGCCCAGGCCCAGGAGTTCATTTCCACTATGGAGGATGGTTTTAATGCCCAGATTGCCCAGGGCGGCACCAATCTATCAGGTGGTCAAAAACAGCGCTTGTCGATTGCCCGGGCCCTGGTGCGCCGGCCGGAAATCTATATTTTAGATGACAGCTTCTCCGCCCTGGATTTTAAAACTGATGCGCGGCTGAGGGCAGCTCTTAAACAAGAGACGGCTGATGCTGCCGTGATCATAGTGGCCCAGCGGGTCAGCACGGTGATGAATGCCGACCGCATAATCGTTCTGGATGAAGGTAAAATGGTCGGAATGGGCACTCATAAAGAGCTGTTAGAAACCTGCCAGGTATACCGGGAGATCGTACTTTCCCAGTTGTCGGAGGAGGAGATCGCATGAGCACCAAAGAGCCTGCTTCAACTGAGCGCAGAGGCCCAGGTCCGGGCCGGCACGGCCCGGGGATGATGATGACGGTTGAAAAAGCCAAGGATTTTCGCGGCACCATGATCAGGCTGATCGATTATTTGCGCCCGGACCGGATCCGTTTCATAATGGTCTTTTGCCTGGCCATACTCAGCACCATATTTGCCATAGTCGGGCCCAAAATTTTGGGTAAGGCTACCACCAAGCTAGGCGAAGGGGTGCTAGCCCGGTATGCATATATTTCGCAGCTTAACGCAGCTGTTGAAAGACACGCACCTCCCTCGGTGATTAATGAGCTGCGCCACCAGGCCATCCCGGCTTTCGATTTTGATTATATCGGCAAGATCCTGCTCTTGATGATCATCCTTTACTTGATCAGTGCCGCCTTCACCTATGCCATGAACTACATCATGGCCAGCGTTTCGCAGCTGACGGTTTACCGCATGCGCAACGATGTTAAATCCAAGCTGGACCGTTTACCCCTGAAATACTTTGATCAGCGCACTTATGGAGAGATATTGAGCCGGGTTACCAATGACATGGACAATATCGCCAATACTCTGCAGCAGAGCCTGACCCAGCTGATCACCTCGGTAGTGACCGTTATCGGCATACTGGTCATGATGCTGAGTATCAGCCCTATATTGACTATAATAGCTTTGGTTTCATTACCGGTCAGTGGTTTGATTACGGCTGCCATTACTAAAAATTCGCAGAAGTTTTTCCGTGCCCAGCAGAAGACCATCGGCGAATTGAATGGGCATGTGGAAGAAATGTACGGCGGGCACAAGATTGTTAAAGCATTTGGGCATGAGCAGGATTCCATCAAAAAATTCCAGAGCATTAACCATGAACTGTATGGCGTTGGATGGCGGGCCCAGTTTATCTCCGGTATCATCTTCCCCGCCCTCAACTTTGTCAGCAATATTGGCTACGTATTGGTTTGTGTGGTGGGGGGATTACTGGTTGCTAAACGTTCGATAGAAATCGGCGATATTCAGGCTTTTATCCAGTATACACGCCAATTCACCCAGCCCATCCTCCAGGTGGCCAATATCTTCAATGTGCTGCAATCAACGGTAGCCTCGGCAGAGCGCGTATTTGAGATCCTGGATGAACCCGAGGAGATACCCGACAAATCTGATGCCAAGGTAATTGAATTTCCCCGCGGCGACGTTATGTTTGACCATATTAGATTCAGGTATAAAGAAGAGACGCCTTTAATTGAAGATCTGAGCATCGATGTGAAAGAGGGGCAGACTGTAGCTATTGTAGGTCCGACCGGGGCTGGTAAGACCACTTTGGTAAATTTGATAATGCGTTTCTATGACGTTAGCGGGGGCCGTATCACTGTCGACGGGACTGATGTCACCGAGATGAAACGCGGTGACCTGCGCAAACTGTTTGGTATGGTTTTGCAGGATACCTGGCTGTTTAATGGTACCATCCGCGAGAATATCGCCTATGGTAAGGATGGAGCCACGGAGGAAGAAATCGTGGCTGCCTCCAGGGCTGCCCGGGCCGATTACTTCATCAGGACCCTGCCCCAGGGCTATAATACCGTTCTTAATGAAGAGGCCTCCAATATATCCCAAGGTCAAAAACAGTTGTTGACCATCGCCAGGGCCTTTTTGGCTGACCCGGCCATCCTTATCCTCGATGAAGCCACCAGCAATATCGATACCAGAACCGAGATATTGATTCAACAGGCCATGAGCGAGCTGATGCAAGGCCGGACCAGTTGTGTGATAGCGCATCGGCTGTCTACCATTCGTGACGCTGACCTTATCCTGGTAATGAACCAGGGGAATATAATTGAGCAGGGCACCCACCAGCAGCTGCTGGCTAAGCAAGGATTTTACGCCGAGTTATATAACAGCCAGTTCACCACGGCGGCTTCTATATGAAGAGCTGTAAACTCACCGCCATGATTATCATGCCTAAGATCAGGCCGTAAATGGATAAATGATGTTCTCCATATTCCCTGGCGGTAGGAAGTAATTCATCCAGGGATATGAACACCATGATTCCAGCCACGGCGGCGAACAGGACTCCAAAAACCACATCATTAAGTATCGGGAGTAAAAGCACATAGGCGATAATAGCTCCCACTGGTTCGGCTATACCGGAGATGAAAGCCAATCCCACCCCTTGGGATCTGCTGCCCGTCGCACAATATACCGGTATGGCTACGGAAATCCCTTCAGGAATATTGTGTATCGCTATAGCAATGGCAATGGCAATCCCGAGCGACGGATCTTGTAACGTGGAGACGAAAGTGGCCATCCCCTCGGGGAAATTATGTATGGCAATAGCCAGAGCGGTAAACAATCCGGTTCTAAGCAGGCTGCTGTCGTTTTTTATATCACAATTATCTAGAGCTATTTCCTCGATTTTGTGCGACTCATGCGGATTACCGTAGGAAGGGATAAGATTATCGATCAGGGCAATTAAAAAGATACCACCGAAAAAAGCCAGGATGTTTACCCATGATCCGAGTGTCTGGCCCAGATTGGCTAGCAACAGTTGCCGGGACTGAAAAAATATCTCAACGAAAGAAACATAAATCATAACCCCGGCAGAAAAACCAAGGGATACCGAGAGAAGCTTGGCATTGGTTTTCCTGAATACATAGGTAAATAATCCACCCAGACCGCTGGACAATCCAGCCAAAACGGTCAGGCCAAGGGCCAGCCAAACATGATTATTGTCCAACAAGCTCACCTCTGCTGTATAAATCAATTAA
>JAXDBN010000222.1:0-6861 GCA_034678805.1 Syntrophomonadaceae bacterium | reverse complement strand
GGAGGGATGAGGCATTAGCGTTGGAAAAACCGTTGAGGAACTGAATGTTGGGGATAAAGCTTCTTTCACCAAAACCGTAACTGAATATGATGTCTATTCATTCGCCGGGGTTTCCGGTGATTTTAATCCGTCCCATACCGATGCGCAGTACGCCAGCACCACCCCCTATGGCAAGATCATCGCCCATGCGGTATTATCGATGGGCTTCATATCCAATGTGCTGGGAACGCAGCTGCCCGGTCCGGGGGTCATTTATGTCCGGCAATCACTGCAATACAAAAGACCTATTTTTGTAGACGATACCATTACCGCCACCGTTGAAGTCACAAAAAAGGATGAAGCTAAAAACCGGGTTTGGCTGCACACCTATTCTACCAACCAGAACGGTGAACTGGTAGCTGACGGTGAAGCCATCATGATGCCGCCCAGAAGGGTGCAGTAATCTGCAATTGGCGCGGGATAGTGATTGAGGCCAGCTGAATATCGCGCTCAAGCCCGGCGCACTCGTTCAATCGCGGGTGGAAAGGCCAGGGCAGCATATTATCCAGATTTAGCAGGGAGGTGCCGATACTTAGTGGGGATGACTATTCAGGATATAAACGTAGGTGATTCAGCCTCTTTCAGCAAAAGTGTAACTGACTATGATGTATATTCCATAGCCGGTATTACCGGCGACTTTAACCCGGCCCATATCAATACCGTGTATGCTATTGACACTCCATTCCAGAAAAGAATTGCTCACGGGGTTTTGTCGGTCAGCCTGGTATCCGGTGTATTGGGTACCCAACTGCCCGGACCGGGGGTGATCTTTATCGGTCAGGTATGTGATTTCAAAAGACCGGTTTATGTAGGTGATACCATAACCGCGACGGTTGAGGTGGTGAAAAAGGACGAGGCCAGGAACCGGGTCTGGCTGCGCACCTATTGCACCAACCAGCGGGGAGAACTGGTGTTGGACGGCGAGGCGGAAATGAGTCTGCCAAAAATTAACCTGGCCTGATTGGCCATCCAGATGTGTTGATCATCAGAAGATGTTAAGGTATTTAACAAGGTGACGATCTTAAAGAAGGGGGCCGCATAATGATTGACAACCAGGATAGCGTGTCGAAGAGCTTGGAAGTGTTTGAAAAGGCCATGGAGAAGACCTGGGAGATGTGGAGGATGGGGCTCACCAGTTTCACCGCCGCTCAGGAGCAGGTCGAAAACATGGTCAAGCAGCAGTTGGACCAGAGTATAACCGCCCGCAGCGAATTTTTCAAAATGGAAAACGATGTACAACAGCAGATACGCAGCAATCAGGAGCAGCTGCAGAAGATGGTGGAGGAAGCCGTCGATAAAGCCTACTCCCGGGCTGATCAGGCCAACCAGGATATGGTGGCGGCCCTCACCGCGCAGGTGGATATCCTGATGAGTCAGATCAAACAAAACCAGGACCAGATGCACCACATGATCAAGGAAACGGTTCTGAATACCTTCCTGCAAAGCGAAAAGAACCAGTATAATGCCATATCGGGTCTGACCAACCAGGTCGAAGACCTGTCCAAGAAGCTGATCAATATGTCCAGCCAGATTCAGAAGATCAATAAGAAAACCGACCAAGACCAGCCGTCCTGATCCCGTCCTCACCGTCTGGCACCGCCAGTAAGCGAGTTTGTGTTTTGGTAACAGCTGGCCGACTAAATAAGGAGATGAAGGGATGAACCTGATACTGATGGGGCCTCCGGGGGCCGGCAAAGGCACCCAGGCCGAATATATCGAAAGAAAATATTGGATACCCCATATCTCTACCGGTGATATGTTCCGGACCGCCATCAGGTTTGGCACTGATCTAGGCCAGCAGGCCAAGGCATTGATGGACGCCGGCCAATTAGTTCCCGATGAGGTGACCATAGGCATCGTACGCGAGCGCCTGGCGGAAAGAGACTGTGCCAAAGGCTTTCTGCTGGATGGATTTCCGCGCACCATCACACAGGCGGCCACCCTGGATAATATATTGGCGGGATGGGGCAAGAAACTGGATGCGGTGATCAACATAGAGGTACCGGAAGATCTGCTGATCCTGCGCCTGTCCGGACGCCGGGCCTGTGCCCAGTGCGGGGCGACCTATCATACCACCTTCAATCCTCCCCGCAGCGGATCGCAATGCGACATATGTTCCGGGGAAATCGTGCAGCGCAGCGATGACCGCGAAGACACGGTAGCCGATCGTTTGGCCGTCTATGCAGAGCAGACCAGGCCCTTGGCCGAGTACTATGCCGAGCGGGGTTTGCTCAGGACCATTAACGGCGCCCAGAGCCTGGACCGGGTATTCAGCGATATCGTCAAGAGCCTGCAATAAAGGCACAGTTAAGGATAATCCGTACCGAATTATGCATAGCATAATACCAGCAGAGGAGGCAGAGTAAATCACAGCCGGTTCCGGTTGCAGGGACGGCCGCAGCGTCGTGCCCGGTCCGGGCCGAATTTGGGGGGAGGGAAACGACTTGAGAAGTTATTATTTTGAAGATTTTGAGGTTGGGCAAGTGTATAAAAGTGCCGGCAGGACCGTGACTGAATCCGATATCAGCTGGTTTGCCGGCCTGTCCGGCGATATAACCCCGTTAGCCATAAATTCCGAAGTTGCCAAGCTAAGTGATTTTGGCGGCCGCATCGCCCAGGGCATGCTGGGTTCGTCTATTCTCTTTGGGCTCTGGGTACGCCTGGGTCTGATGGAGCTGAATGGGATAGCCTTGCTGGAGAGCAACTGGAAGTATGTTCTTCCCATCCGGCCCGGCGATACCATCCATGCCGAGTGCCTGGTCACCCGGGTCAAACCATCATCCAAGCCCTACCGGGGAGCAGTTTATGTATATATCAAAGGCATCAACCAACTAGAGGAGCTGGTACAGGCAGGCAACATCGTATTCCTGATGAAGGCCCGGGGACTATACTAGGCCGGATCGATTACGCCGCCCACAAATACAAGGAAAAATCCTGGTCTTGCCCGATCAAGGCCAGCACTTATATAAAATAACCAAAAAGGGATTTGCCTATATGAATGGCAAATCCCTTCGTTATTTCTGACCGGTCGAACCTTTTCCCGGATCGGGCTTTTAATTCTAATTGCTTTGCGACTGGTTGTATATCTCCTCCGGGAAGACCACATCGCAGTTGGTGCCGGGCAGGGGCGGTGCGCTGCGGAATACGGTGATAACCCCGGTATCCTTGATCCGGGCCAGGGACCCGGCAAAATCGTTCTGATCCCCGTTTATCTGCAGGTTGAAATAATGATCGCCGCTCTCATGGCATTTGTCGATCACCATATCCCCGACCAGCCGGGCTTCCTTCAGGTATTTGCCGATATTGGCGTCATAGTCCTCCACGCCTAAACCGTCCCGTTTCATCAGCTCCAGGGCGATCTCATGGGGACAGATGTACCGGATCCCGGCCGGCAGGAAGAAATAGCGGAAAAACTGCAGGGGCCTGATCATACCCGCCGAAGCACTGCCCTCGTACACGTTATTGGCCAGGTAGTGCAGACAAAAGCCCCTCTCCTTCACGATCTCAAAGAAAGTGCCGGCGCTGGCCTCCAGGTATTCCGATATATACAGGTTGAACAGGCTGATCTCGTTGGCCGACTTATAGATGTCGTCAGCGATAATAAATGCGGCATAGGTCAGCTGCTCGTCATTCAGGATCCGGGCATGTTCGAACATGGCCTGCCGGATCTCCCGCAAGGCCCGCTCCTTCTTGTCCTGCGGGAAAAAGCCGATCATCTGTGAGAACTCGAATATATTATTGCGGGTCTGGTTATCCCAGTAGTCAGTGATCTTGTTAAACAGCCATTGTTGGTCCATTGGTCAGGTCCCCTTATTCTTAATCCTGGCAGTCTCCCTTTACTGCCACCGCGGTAATGGTAATCCCCCCGCGCGGCGCTTGTTTGATGGTGACCTTGCACCACCTGGGCTCGCAGGCAGCGTAAACGTCGGCGGCGATTTGGTCAGCCAGGGCTTCGCAGAATACCCCTACCTCACGAAAGCTCCACAGGTACAGCTTGAGGCTCTTGCTCTCGATACAATAGGACCCGGGCGCATATTCTATAATCACCTGCTGCCAGTCGGGCTGGCCGGTAACCGGGCAGAGGCTGGTTACTTCACTGGTCTCCAGGACTACCCTGTGCACCGAATCCGGGGCGGCAAATACCTCTAATTCCCTGGTGGGGGCGGACGCCGATTTTCCTAATGCTTTAAATTCCTTCATTGTTCAACCTCCATTTGTTATAGTTTACAACAATATGAAGTCTTAAAACGATTTAGCGGATATAATGCAAAAATTTCTTTGCTGATAAAATCATTTCATTATAGACTGAAATGAGTTTGGGAATTCGAGTATACTACCTTTATAGCATCTTATTGACAAATAATCCTCTAAGGAGAAGATCATGCCAGAACAAGCTTTGGTCCTGTTATCGGGCGGGTTGGACAGTGCGGCCTGCCTGGCCCAGGCGGTAGAGGCCCTGGGGGCGGAAAATATAATAACCCTGTCGCTGTTGTACGGGCAGAAGCACAGCCGCGAGATCGAGGCAGCCCGAGCCATCGCCGCCTATTACGGCTGCCGGCACCAGGTAGTGACCCTGCCGGATCTGTTTAGCGGTTACGGCTCCACCCTGGTCGATGCCGATAAAGAGCACCCGGAACTCACTTACCAGGAGATATCCGAATCATTCGGCGTCTCGCCCACCTATGTACCCTTCCGCAACGGCAATCTGCTGTCGGCTGCGGCGGCCCTGGCGCTGGTGGCAGGGGCCAGTTATATTTATTACGGGGCTCATTCCGAAGATGCGCGCGGGTTTGCCTATCCGGACTGCACCCCCGAATTCAACGGGGCCATGGCCAATGCCATTTACGTCGGCACTTACCATAAGGTGCGCCTGGTTACGCCATTGCAGTGGCTGCTCAAAAAGGATATCGTGAAGTTAGCCTATAGCCTGAATACCCCGGTCCACCTGACCTATAGCTGCTATGCCGGCCGGGCCAAGCAATGCGGCAAGTGCCCCACCTGCGTGAGCCGGATCGAAGCCTTCAAGCAAAACCGGCGGCCTGACCCGGTTGAATATGAAATCGAGATTGAATGGGAGAAATAATATGAGGCAAGTGTCATTAACCAAAATCTTTACCTTTGACTGCGCCCACCGTTTGTATGAGTATGACGGCGCCTGCGCCAATATCCATGGTCATACCTACCGGCTGGAGGTCACCGTCGGCGGGCCCCTGGCCCCGGACATGATAATGGATTTTTTCGATATTAAGAAGATAGTAGAGGCAGCCGTGCTGGCCCGCATCGACCACAATTATCTCAATGAGATAGTGCCCTTTAATCCCACCGTTGAGAATATGGCGCTGTGGATCGCCGACCTGCTGGAGAACAGCTTCCCGGAACCGGTAAGACTGCAGAAAATAACACTTTGGGAGAACCAGAGTTCCTTCGCCGAGGTAATTCTCTAGTGTACCCGGTGGCAGAAATATTCGGCCCCACCATCCAGGGTGAAGGCATTCAGCTGGGGCGGCGGACCATGTTCGTACGCCTGGCCGGCTGTGATTTCCGCTGCCGCTGGTGCGATACTGTTTATGCCCTGGACGGCGCCAATAGCAGCCCGCTTTCCCCCGGGGCCATTGTTGATCGTCTGCAGGAAATGGCCCCCTACTGCAAAACCGTGACCCTGACCGGCGGCAATCCCTGTATCCACGATTTGCAGCCGCTGATCGAGACGCTGCATGCCCATGCTTATGAGATCCACATTGAGACCCAGGGTTCGGTGTGGCAGGAGTGCCTGGCCCGGGCGAATATGATCAATCTGTCGCCCAAACCGCCCAGTTCCGGTATGGATGCTAAACCGCTGGCTCTGGATGAGTTTGTTAATAAATCCGCCGCATTGCAGCTCAAGATCGTGATCTCCAGCGAGGAAGACTATGTCTACGCCCGCAATCTGCATACTCTATATCCGGATACCGATATGGTACTGCAGGTATGCAGCCAGCCCGGCATCGACAGCAAGGACACCCTGCTGGAGAAATGCCGCCGGCTGGTGGACCGGGTGATGGGCGATCCCGGTTTCAGCGACCAGGTGCGGGTCCTCCCCCAGATGCACGTGCTGATCTGGGGCCATGAACGCGGCAAATAACACGTCTCAAGGTGAGGAAGTTGCTGACAACCTTTAGCTGCTTATCCTGACGTGGAAGACCCCACAATCAATGCCGCCATTACCGCAGCCTGTACCCCCGCCACCGTATCAGCCACTGCCTTGGCTATCTGATCCTGCTCCATGATTTCTTTTATTCTCTTCTTGGCTTCTTTTCTCTCTTCTTTGCTGAATATTTCGTTGGTCATCCCGCAGGCATTGACCAGGCCCATCAGAACCACCGTCCTGGTTTCACCCGCATCCCGGCGCAGGACCAGCCGGCGCAGTTGTTCTCTTACCTGGGCTTCCTCGCCTGCATCTTTCATAGGATAGTGGGGGGAATCGAATAGCCAGAGGATCTTGTGTTCCTCGACCTTCAATATTCCCTTTTTAACCAGCCGTTTCAGCATTGACTGCTTGATTTTCAGCTTGCTGGACAGTGTACTGACCCAGTAATCGGCTTTGCGGTCCTTGCCCGCTTTCCTCATTAAAATTATGGCCTCGTCCAAAACCTCATCCCCGGTTAAGCTATGGTCGGCCAGGACCAGCTTTTTATCGCGTATTTCCACCTTCTTCTGCAGGGCCAGCTCCGTTAGCAACGCCCCCGCCAGTCCGTATTCTATCGATACCGAGGCACTGGACAGGATGGTCCCTTTTTGATCATGCAGCGCCAGCAGCAGTAATTGCTCGGGTAAAGTCAACAT
>JAXDBN010000221.1:0-5245 GCA_034678805.1 Syntrophomonadaceae bacterium | reverse complement strand
TGATCTATTGGCTGTCAGATTTTTTATCATCCTACAAAAGAAAGAAAATTAGGGCCGGGGACAAAATTCCCCCGGCCGATGCGGGCTAATCTGAATGACGATAGTTATCTGGAACCCAGGCTTCGTTCAGCAATTTCAATGGCCTTGGCAACCATATTGCCGCAGTCCCTGGAACTGACATCGCCCCATCCCTTGCTGGCTACAACTTGATCGACACCCAATTCACGGGCAATTTCGTATTTGAGCTGCTCGGACATGATACTTCTTCTTCTAGCCAACTATAACCCTCCTTATTACAACAGCCCGCATTATATATTCTTTCAAGAGTCTTGGTTATAATGCGATATAAATAATTAAATAAATGTAATGTATTACCGGGTTTAATCCCGTTATAATAATAAAGTACCATCTGGCTACAATATTATTTCAAAATTAATAGATTTAGTTTTATTATCAGGAGGAACATAAATGAGGTATGAAGGCAGTGTTTTCCGTCCACCCAGTGAGGCACGGAGTTATATATTACAGTGTACAGTTGGTTGTTCCCATAATCGCTGTACCTTCTGTTCAATGTACAAAGATAAGAAATATCGAGTCCGCAGTCAGGCTGAAATCTTAGCGGACATACGTATGGCTGGCGAATATTATGGTGATTTATTCAAAGTCTTCTTGGCTGATGGTGATGCTCTGGCCATGCCTACCCCCGACTTGTTGGAGATAATAACCGTACTCTATCAGACTTTCTCCAGTCTGGAACACGTAGGCATCTATGCCAGCCCGGATAGTATCCTGGGTAAGGAGATCAGTGAATTGACTGCATTAAAGGCCGCCGGTCTTACCATTGCCTATCTGGGAGTAGAGACTGGTGATCCAGAGCTGTTGACCGATATAAGAAAAGGTGTTACCTACCAGGAGATGGTGGAAGCCGGTAAAAAGATTAGGCAGGCGGGTATACTGCTATCGGTCACAGTTGTATTGGGACTCGCCGGGCGCACTCCGAAGGCGGTCGACCATGCTCAAAATACAGCCAGGATTTTAAACGAAATCAATCCCGATTACATTGGTGCCCTTACCCTAATGCTCGAACCGAAAACAGAAATGTACCGGCGAGCCCAGCGAGGAGAATTTCAGCTGCCCAATCCATTCGAAATACTTGATGAATTAAGAATTATAATTCAAGGATTGGAAGTGCAGGGAACCGAATTCCGCAGTAATCATGCCTCCAACTATCTGCCGATTAGGGGACGGCTGCCCCGGGACAAACAAAAGATGTTGGATCTGATTGGTTCGATAATAGACACAAACGACAGCAGTTACCTGCGGCCTGAATATTTGAGGGCCCTTTGATTTTGATAATTGGCAGTGTACTCAATTAAAATCGAGTAGTTTAAAGGGGAGGAAAACATATGGCTTTATTTGGCACAAAGGACGAAAATTTGTTCTTCCTGCTATCTGAGAGCGCCCGGGTGGTAGTCAGCGGAGGCGACATTCTCAATGACGTGGTATATAATTACACCGATTTGGACAGCAAGATGGCTTCACTAACCGCTTTGGAGAATGAAGGTGATCGTATAATTGAAACCCTGGTGCGTAAACTGCATACCAGCTTTATACTCCCTTTTGACCGCGAAGACGCCCTGAAGTTGGTCCAAAAACTAGCCAGTACTTTAGATTATATAACCGGAATTATTGACATCTTGATTTTGATTAAACAAGGAAAACCTAATGATCGTATAAAGCAGATGATTGAAGTATTATACGATGCCATCCTTCTGCAGAAGAAGGCCATAAATCTATTATCCAGGCTGGAGCAAAACAAGACTATAATGTTGGAATATTGCGAACAGATCCGGCAACTAGAGCATAAGCAGGACAAATACTATCGCCAGGGTTTGGGGGATTTATTCGAGAACGAAAAGAATGCGGTTAGGATATTAAAATGGCGGGGTGTTTACGAACACATAGAACTGGCCCAGGATCATATTGAAGATGTGGCTGATCTCCTCCGCAACATGTGTATCAAGTATTCATAAGGAAATTTAACCGAGGCCGAGGACTTCAAAATATTGATTTCTCGGTCAGAACGTACAAAATATAAAAAGCCCTCGTCTTTGAACGAGGGCTTTGGTATTTTTATACCCATTTTCTGTGGCGGAAGAAGCTCAACATGCCTGTGGAAAGCGCTATCATCCCAAATAGAATGAACCACATCGCAAAGGGACTGTCACGACCGGGAAAGTCCACATTCATACCAAAGAAACCAGTTATCACAGTCAGCGGCATCATGATTATACTTATGATGGTCAAAATAGTAATAATCTCGCTGGTTCTGCCCGTCACAACCGAATAATAAGTCTCCATTGTGCTGTTAACCAGGTCGCGGTAGGTGTTTACCGTGTCCAGGATGCTATTGAGGTTATCGGCCAAATCCAAATAATACGGAATATTATCGTCCTTGACGAAGAACGAATAACGGCCCTTTATATTAACGAAAATGTGTCTTTGGGGTATTAATACCTTGCGCAGCAAGATGATGGTTCGGCGCAGGGTTGAAATATCCTCGGTAATGTGCTGACTTTTGCTTAAGAAAACGCTGTCTTCCAGGTCATCGATACGTTCCCCCAGTCTTTCGATAATAGGGAAGGAATCGTCAACTATGTTATCAACGATTTTGTAGAGCAAGTAATCCGGCCCGCGCTTCATATATTCGTTAGTTTTCAGGCTGACCCGGGCCACCTTGCCTACTGCCAGAAGAGCGACCGGATGAATGGTAACAATATAATTCGGTCCGATAAATACATCTAATTCGATACTCGATATTTCGTCCTCTTCCTCGGCCTCCTCAAAATAGCGCAGGGCGTGGAAGACGAAGAAATAATAATCATCATAATCATCTATCTTGGCGCGGGGACCCTCCAGCAAACAGTCTTCAAGGGCCAGGGGGTGGAAATTAAAGATCTGTCCAATGTAAGCTAGTTCTTGTTCAGATGTATCATAGAGATCAATCCAGAGAAGGTTATCCGGAGAAGAAAGTAATTCACTGGTTTTTGACAAATCTACATCATGATACATCCTGGTATCTTCATGATTGTACCAATAAGTCTTGATCAACTCATTATCCCTCCTTTGGCATAGAAGGGTTAGCAGCTCAACCGGTGCTGAAGTGAATCCCTTCTATTTATTAGGTTTAGATCATCACTTGGGTTACACGACGATCGATCCCCGGGTATAGGTTCCATTTCACCACCGCCTTTCTGATTGACTTGATTGACATTACTGTTACAATTGACTTGCCTGGGTATGCCCCTAGATTAATAATATACCCGTATAAGTTGGAGATTGTCAATCAAAGTCAACTTTTTGGGGATAGAGTGGCTTATAGATGGAAAAAATACTCTCAGATGGGAGGATAATATATGCTACGGAAAATAATCGTTGCCTTGTTTCTGGTAGTAAGTCTATTATGTGCAGCAGCGTTCAGTATCAATCTCCCCTACGCCGCAGTTCCGAAGTCATCCACAGTATATGATGTAAACGGGTCGGTGGTGCAGGGATTATCGGAACAGAACCAGGTTCAGGTCCAAATAGACCAGATTTCACCGCATTTTCTGGATGGGGTAATCGCCATAGAAGACAAGAACTTTTACCACCACCATGGGGTGGATGTCAGCGGAATGCTGCGAGCGGTATGGGTTAACGTCAAGGCCGGTAAGATTGTGGCCGGGGGCAGCACTATTACCCAGCAAACGGCCAAGACATTGTTCCTCAGCAACGAAAGAACCTGGAACCGGAAACTGAAGGAACTTTACTATTCGATACTGATGGAAAACCGTTATAGTAAGGAAGAAATTCTAACCATGTATTGCAATAGTATTTATTTTGGTGAAGGTGCCTACGGGGTGGAACTCGCCTCCCGAACTTATTTTGGTAAGAATGCGGCCGATCTGACCCTGGCTGAAGCATCGCTGTTAGCCGGATTACCGCAAAGCCCCAGCTATTATGATCCTTATCTGCGTCCTGAAGAGGCCAAAGGTCGGCAGGAGCAAGTCCTGCAGAGAATGGCAGAAGAAGGGATGATAAGTGCAGAGGATAAAGCTGCTGCCCAAAAAGTACAGCTGCAATACAAAAGGGCCCAATTTACGGCCAGCGAAGCGCCTTATTTCGTAGCTGTGGTGCGCGATTATCTGCGCGACAAATATGGGGACAGCATGGTTTACCGCGGCGGTTTGCGAGTCTATACCACCCTTGATCTTAACATGCAAAAGGCTGCCAATGATGCTTACTTGGAAGGAATGAAGAAACAGAACGCTAACCTGCAGGTGGCGCTGGTGGCATTGGACGTCAAGACCGCTGAAATACGGGCTATGGTCGGAGGCCGGGATTTTGCCGGATCCAGTTATAACCGGGCTTTTGCTTATCGCCAACCGGGTTCGACCTTTAAACCCTTTGTTTATTCCCTGGCGATAGAGCAGGGCTTTAACGCGGCCAGCATGATCATGTGCGAGGAGAGGGTATACCACCTGCCCAACGGAGACACTTATAAACCAACTGATTACGGGGATGAACCCTATCACTGGCGTCCCTTTACATTAAAAGAGGCTATCATGGTTTCAGACAATACTGTCTCGGTAGCGCTGACCGACCAACTGGGGGTTGAGCAGGCAGCCAGCTATTCGGAAAAATTCGGATTCAAAAATATCCAGCCGATATTGTCATTACCCCTGGGCTCTAATGAAGTAAGCCCAGCTGACCTGGCCGCCGGCTATTGTGTTTTTGCCAACCAAGGTTTTTATAATGCCCCTTCCTTCCTGCTGAAGGTTGTCAATGATGATGGGGTTGTCCTGGAAAACCGAACTTTTAATCCGAGTCAGGTAATCAGTGCTGATAACGCCTATATTATAACCAATATGCTTACCGGGGTACTTGAACCGGGAGGAACGGGATCAGCCTTGAAAGAAAAAGTAGGAAGAATCGCGGCTGGGAAGACCGGGACCACCGAACAGAAAAACGATGCGTGGTTTGTGGGCTATACCCCGCAGCTGTGCTGCGCGGTTTGGGTAGGATATGATCAAGGCAAAGCGGCTAACCTGTTTGGGGGTTCTGCAGCTGGACCTATTTGGGCATCATTTATCCGTAATGCTTCTGCAGCGCTGCCCCCCAATGATTTTGTCAAACCGGAGGGGATTGATCTGATCAATATATGCATGGACAGTGGATTAGTAGCGGCTGAAGCGTGTCCTCGAAA
>JAXDBN010000220.1:0-3451 GCA_034678805.1 Syntrophomonadaceae bacterium | reverse complement strand
CAGGTGCTCCCTGGTCATTTAATTCGAAGGATTCCAAACTGCCGTAAATGGTGCGCTCAGTATCAAAATCCAGGTCTTGATATTTTACGTAAGCCCTGTAATAGTAGGGATCGTAATTGTCGTAGCCTGTCATGTCTTCCATATCGTCAATGGACAGATCATATGAATACTCACCCGGCCCTGGGTATACAGGAGATGTTCCTACTTTAACCCAGCTGTCGGGATCACCTTGACCATAACTTCTGCTGTAGCTGTAAGGGCTATGATAAAAGCCGTATTCGACAATGTGGTAATTGGATGAATAAAGGTTAATTTCCGCTTCCAGGGTGACATAACTATCATGGACTTCAGCATCCTGCATTACAATTTTCGGTGCGGTGGCAGCTGTGGCCGTGGCTGGGAAATACAGGCCGGGTACCAGCAGGGCCATCGCCAGAATCAGAATCCAGGTAATAGTTGATCGTGTAGTTCGTAACATAATCCACCTCCATCTTTTTAATCCCAATTAGGTTGCGGCCCGGGAGCATCGCCCGGGAGCATCTAAAGCATTCACGGCCGTCCTCCTCCCTGCAAACCGGTTGTTGCTAAGCAAATTCCCTTTGTTCTATATTAACATACCCAATTTCCTCTTTGGCCCTGCTTCGGAATATAGTGCGTTCATTGGATATATACGCCTATTGTGCCCAGATTCTTGCAAGGAGGTGCCTGGAATTTGTTTGGGATCAGTTGGGGAATATGATATGATACTAAAAAAGTGAATATCATTTAACGGTCAATGTAGTCTGATGGCAATCGGAGCTGGCAGGAAATGAATCGGTTTTGATTGGCCATGGTCTCTTTCATTGAGAATTTGGCATACTTGGGTGGGTAGCAATTAAAAATGCTGCCCACTTTGTGTTATGTGTGAAGTATAGGAGCGGATTTCTTTGTTGAATTTTTGGCTGGCTATAGCCATATTTATCATTACTTATGCATATATAATCGTCGAAAAATATCATCGCACCGTTACAGTGTGGATGGCCGCCGCGATCGTCATAGTGGTGGGGCTGATAAACCAGGAGCAGGCCATAGAACATGTCGACTTCAATACCATTTTACTGCTGATTGGCATGATGGTTATTGTGGGCATCACGCGAAAGAGTGGTGTATTTGAGTTTCTGGCCATAAAGGCCGCCAAGATGGTGAAAGGGCAACCAGTTGCGCTGATGGCAGCTTTATCGGTTATTATAGCTGTGGCCTCGGCGTTTTTGGATAATGTCACTGCGGTTTTGTTAGTAGTACCTATTACCTATGCTCTGACTGACCGTTTGGAGATATCCCCGCTGCCATATCTGTTTGCTGAGATAATCGCTTCTAATATTGGCGGGACCTCTACGTTAATAGGTGATCCGCCCAACATTATGATTGGCAGTGCCAACGGCCTTGGCTTCTTGGACTTTGTTGCCAATCTGGGCCTGCCCGCCCTGATAATCCTGGTACTCACTATTTGGTGTTTGGTATTGATATACAAACAAGAACTAGTGGCTGCACCTGATAAAATCGACAAATTGATGGCACTGAACGAAATTGATTATATTGTAGAGTGGGCGCTGCTGAAAAAATCACTGGCGGTACTGGGGATGACTATCCTGGGCTTCCTGCTGCATCAGGCACTTCACCTGGAATCAGCCACAATAGCTTTGCTGGGGGCAGCTGCTCTCATGCTTATCTCCGGGGAAGATCCAGAAGAGACACTGCTCACCGTAGAGTGGCCCACCATATTCTTCTTCGCAGGGCTTTTCATATTGGTAGGGAGTCTGCAGGTTAACGGAGTCCTAAGTCTGATTGCTCATAAGCTGATACTGGTGACAGGTAATAATGTTCCCCTGTTGGGTACCCTGGTATTATGGGTATCGGCCATAGCATCGGCCTTTGTCGACAATATTCCTTTTGTCGCTACCATGATCCCGCTTTTGCAGGAAGCCGGCAATCTGGCCCAGATACCTATGGAGTCGAGTTGGTGGGCCCTGGCTTTAGGTGCATGCCTGGGTGGTAATGGGTCGCTGATTGGAGCATCAGCTAATGTGATTGTGGCTGGTATAGCCGAGCGGCAGGGTACTCCTATCACGTTTGTAGAATTCTTCAAAGTAGGTTTTCCGCTCATGATCCTGTCGATGATAGTGTCAAATATATACCTGTATTTGTTTTATTGGCTGTGAGCGTAAAAACATTTTTGATGTATTGATTAAACGGAAAAAAGTAATGTTCGTACCAGCAGCACCCAGCGCATTTTGGCCGATGCTGCATGCCCGGTATTGGCAGTCAAATAGTAACCGGATCTCTGGTCCTGGTCGTGCGGGTCATCAAGCAAACAAGTGACCTCCTAAGTCGAGAGGACACCTGTAATATCAGCATCGGTATTTTATGTGGATAAGCTGAGATTGGGAACCTTTATGAGGCCGGTTAAACCATAATATATGCTAAAGCCTCAACGGTGTCGCCGTTTTCCATCTCCACCTCAATAGTATTTTTGGTGAAAAAGGCTTCGTTGTGGAGAAAGTCCAACTTAGCCAGCGAGTCGACTTCATAGACCTCTCCTGGCACCCGATCATTTTCATCAACCGCGATGCCATCCAGGCCACCGCCCAAGTGGTATTTCTTATAGCCATTCGCAAAGGCTTTGCCCATAAATGGCTTGCCCTGCAGGTAATACTGGTTATAGCGGCAGCCTGTAGTCAAACTGCCATACACGAAGACCTTTTGCATTGTATAATCACGCTCCCGTCAATATTAGGTAATTTGCCTATTTATTAAGATGCATTAACACTATTTTAAATCCTTTACCGGTTATTTGCCACTGGGCTCTTCTTATAGATTTTGATATATCTATGACAAAAGTAAGAAAAAGTTTTTACTTGCCGCCAATTCGACATGAGGATATACTATTTGTAACTGCATAGCATTTAGGTCGATGAAGTCCTGGTATCCGCTTCGAGGTGGATATTGGGGATTTTTATTTTCTGAACCGGTTTTTATGTTTCAAGGGCGGAGCGGCTCTTTCTTGGGTTGGGATCAAATGTCCCCAATCTAAGAAAGAGCTTTTTTATATAGATGGAGGAAATCTAATAAAGAATTAGGGGGCATATAATTGTGGACCAAATCAATGTAGGCGACCTGACCACCGCCATTAACACCACTTGGGTCTTGCTCTGTGCGGCACTGGTTTTCTTTATGGAGGGCGGATTTGCTTTCCTGGAAGCAGGATTTATAAGTGCCAAGAACTCAATAAACATTGTGATGAAGGTTTTCACGGATTGTACGGTGGGGCTGCTTAGTTACTGGGCAGTAGGTTTTGCGGTGATGTACGGATTGGACCAGGCAGGTGTTTTCGGCACTACCGGATTCTTTATCAGCGGGAACCTCGATCACATCAAGCTGGGCATACCCATTTACGCCTATTGGATCTTCCAGG
>JAXDBN010000219.1:0-3613 GCA_034678805.1 Syntrophomonadaceae bacterium | reverse complement strand
CATCTACTATTGTTTTGCTGGGGCGATTGGGTTTGGCGCTCTGCTCACCAATTTTGCCCCTGAAGGCATTACCCTTGAGGAATACAATGGTTTGGCGGCAGGGGAGGACCTGGATAGGTTGGAAAGCATCACGGTAGCACCGGAAAAAGTATTGCCCCTGTATCCGTCCTATCTTAATACGGCTATGGACAGTCAGATGCTGGCGGAAATAATAGCAGGTACAAGGCCCGTGCCCACTTGCAGCATCGGGGCAGGGATGGCTTCAATCATGGCGGCTAATACAGCCGTCAATATTTTATTGAGGCGAAAAGAAATTATTAAAGCCCCTCAATATGTCTACCTGGACCTGCTGGACCAGCAGATGGTTATTGGAACCATGTAAATGCGACATATTTTTGTATGTAAATGATCGTTCTTTAGTCTTTGCGTATAGAAATCACTGCCCAAATATGGTAACATTGCTTAAATTATCATGAATGGTGTCGATTTATGGGGTATATGTATAAAGAACGAATTTTCTACAGCCCCGGCGTTCATATTTGTTTTTCGATTACCATTAGTCAAAGTCTATGACGTATATATAAGAAAGGTTCCACATGATCCTACCAATAGAAACCTCAATAATTTCTACAAAGTGTAAAATCTAGAGACTATTTTGGTAATATTTACGAATATTGTTGTAATTAGAATTTTAATTAGATATGCTGAATTCAGTTTATTATCGGCAAATTCGGCATTTGACTTTATACATATGACAGGAATAGCCAGTACGGCCACGCCAGGATTGAAACAGAATAATGGTGGACCCAGATCGAGCGCTGAAACTCGTTGTTTTGCGCTGTTCGGTAGTGTTACGAACATGGACATGATGTGTGTGGGGGAAGAACCGTGAATTTGGATGAAAAACTCCGCAGAAAACAATATGACCTTATTTGGCAAGAATATTGTGGATTTCTTGATCTTTCCATGCCCCAGTACATGGAGATTCAAAACCGGTTGATGGTTGAACAGCTGGAGCTATACGCTCAATGCGAGCTGGGTAATCACATTATGAAGGGTAAGAGACCGTCTACTGTAGACGAATTCCGCAAAATCGTTCCGTTAACCAAATACGCGGATTATGCGGATTTTTTGCTGCCCAAAATCGATTCGGCCCTGCCTGCCAAACCATTGGCATGGATCGAAACCACTTGGGAAGGGGCCAAGAATCCTATCAAAATAGCTCCATACACTGAAGGGATGCTCAAGAATTACACCAACGCCATTATGGCTATCATAATTCTCGCCACCAGCAACACCCGCGGCGAATTCAGCCTTCGCGGCGGTGAAAATTTTCT
Source organism: Syntrophomonadaceae bacterium (assembly GCA_034678805.1). Taxonomy (GTDB): domain Bacteria; phylum Bacillota; class Syntrophomonadia; order Syntrophomonadales; family Syntrophomonadaceae; genus PHAA01. The sequence continues at coordinate 2,276 of JAXDBN010000219.1, read as the reverse complement.
ATATGGTATGGCTCCCATGCCTTACCTGACCGGCTTGATACCCCATCTGGTGAACAACACCTTTACGGTGAACTTCATGCCCCCCACCAACGAAGCTGAATTAATGGGATTTCGGGAACGGTCCAGGGCAGGATTTCAGATGGGACTTCAGCGGGGTGTGGACCTGTTTTTTGGATTGAGCAGCATTGTAGCCAGGATGGGCGAATCATTCGCATCGGGCAGCAGCGAGGGAATAAATATACTTAGGAATTCACCCAGAATGAATGGGCGACTTTTTAAAGCCTGGCTCAACAGCAAACAAGACAAGGTTCCCATTAGACCAAAGGATGTCTGGGATCTGAAAGGGTTGGCTTGTACCGGGACTGACAGCACTAGTCTTAAACCCAAGATCGAAGAATACTGGGGAGTAAGGCCGCTGGAATTGTTTGGAGGCACCGAATGCGGTTGTATCGCCACAGAAACCTGGAAAAAGGACGGGCTGGTATTTTATCCTGACATTGATTTCTACGAATTTATTCCCAAGATGGAGATAGATAAAAGCCTTGACGATCCCGAGTACCAGCCTAATACATATCTGATGGATGAATTGCTGCCCGGTAACCAATACGAATTGGTGGTTTCTAATTTCAAAGGCGGAGCTTTCGCCCGTTACCGTACCGGGGATATGTTCAAGTGTATATCGTTAAGTAACAAAGAAGAAGGCATTAGATTGCCCCATTTCACTTATTTGGACCGGTACCCGACCATAATTGATATCGCTGGATTTACCCGTATAACAGAGGATACCATCGATCAGGCCATACGCATATCCAAACTTGACATCGATGATTGGTTTGCGGTAAAAGACGTGACGGAAGATAACCGGACATTTCTGCATCTCTATGTTGAGATAGGGCCGGAGGGGACTAGATCAGGTCTGAATCGCGAAATCATTGGTGAACATCTATCCATATACTTCCGCCATATTGATTCGGATTACAAGGACCTGAAGGCCTTGTTGGGTTTGGATCCGCTTACCGTGACTGTCATGCCCCGCGGCACCATGGGGCAGTTCCTGGATAGATTCGGGCGTAATATTCGCCGCATGAATCCATATCATTATGACATGGTTGAGATTCTAAAAATGGCCGGTGACAGCGCCAGAAGAGAGGTGTCTTGATGCCTCTCTTAGAATTGCTTTCTCAGTTTGTGCCATCAATAGCCTTATTGAGTTACTGCTTACTGTTGATGTTTTTTACATTAGCCAAAAAAGATAAAAATATACGTATGTTTATAGTGGTATTACTTGGTCTCATTGTGTGGACTGCCCCGGCAATACTAATGCAGGCCCAGGTTTACCCAGGAGTATTGTTCTGGCATCGGATCATGATTTCCGGGATGCTGTTGACTCCTTTCCTGATCTATCTTTTTGTCTCGGTTTATACGGCGAGCATAAGCATTTATTATATTGTTCTTTGGGGATTGATTGCAGGGGGTTCAATAATTTTGAACCTCCTTGGCTATGTGATAGTTAACTCAACGGTGGTCAATTACGATATAACAATAGGCGGACGCCACTTCAACGGAGTAGAGTTTGTTTATACGGTTGGACCGATGGCATATCTTTTATTTTCGCTGATGTTCATTATGATTCTTGCGATCATTGTCAGAGCGTGGAAGAGCATTAAAAGCAGAAATGTTACATACGACCAAATTGGATTAATTATTGTCGGCGTTTCGATCATGTTCTTAGGAACACTCATTAATTCTCTTGCTTTGCATAAGTACCCCATTGCGGTCTTGGGTTGTCTTGTTAATGCTGTTTTAATGATAATTGCAATTTACAAGTACCGGATGTTAGAACTGCGTTTCATAATTACCCGAGGGATAGCATATTCAGTTTTTGCTTTGGTTCTAACAGCCGTATATGTTTATATTGTGCTTTTTGTCCAGCGCCAAATAGAAGGTGAAGGAGTTTCATACTTTTCTGCTTTGAGTGCTCTGGCGGTGGCCTTTTTATTTCAACCACTCTACAAGCTCAGCGGTAACTTCGTTGACCGTGTATTTTCCCGGGCCGAATATATGCGCCGCCAGGCCTTGCGCAGTTTCAGCCATGTCATCTCCAATAATCTTGATCTGCACAGCATTGCCAATCAATTGATCGAATCTGTACAGAAGGCCATCCGGGCTAATAACATCATGATGCTGATGAAGGATGAGGAGCGCGGGAACTATCAGATATTCCATAATACCTCCCAAATATTCCGGCCGGACCTCACTCTACCCAATGATAATCC
>JAXDBN010000218.1:0-9800 GCA_034678805.1 Syntrophomonadaceae bacterium | reverse complement strand
ATCCTCCTTACCAGGCTGATTATGTCAGTATGGAGGCGGTGCGCAAGGAGATGTCCCAGCCGGGCAGCGGCGTGGCGGTGGTGGAATTGGAGTCGGGTGATAAACCGGAACAGGATGCTATCAAGATCGCTAGTTGGATAAATGGGGCCCTGCACGGTAACCTGACCCTTTCCCGCAGTCCCGAAGAGATGGAGGCTGGCCTGAATCAGAATCCGGTCCCGGGAGATTTTTTGATCCTGCTTCATTACAAACAGGATATGGCCCTGTACGCCCGGGCCTTGGAATCTATGGGCATACCTTACCAGATAACCGGAGCCAGCGACCTGTCGCAATCGTTTTACAACCAGGAACTGTTCCTGCTGCTGCGGGCGGTGGCCGATCCCAATGACCCGGTGGCCCTGGTTAGCTGCCTGCGCGGATTGTTCTTCGGTTTCAGTGATCAGTCCCTCTATGAATATAAGATGGCGGGTGGAAAGTTTTCCTTCCTGGCCCCGATCCCCGAGAAACTGGCTGAGCCGCTCCGCAGTGCGTTTGTGGGGGCTTACGAGAGTCTTACAGAATACTATCGCTGCAGCCAGGAAATGCCCCCGGCGGTGGCACTGGAAGGGATAATCGATGCCTCCGGGCTTTTACCCCTGGCGGCTGCCCAGGAAATGGGCAATAGTCAGGCGGCGGCAGTGGTGCAGCTGTTGGAGACGGTAAGCCACCAGGAGATCCAGGGCAACTATGGTTTCGCGGCTATGGTAGATTTTATAGCCACCTTACTGGAGGAAGGGGCCGAGGATGAACTCAGCCTGGATGGAATCGATAATCGCCGGGTGCGTTTGATGAACCTGCACAAGGCCAAGGGCCTTGAGGCTCCGGTGGTGATCCTGGCCAACCCCTGGCACGATGGCGAACACAGCCCGGACTTTCATGTTTCCCGGCAGGGGAAGGACCAGCAGGCCCACCTGGTGATCTCCAGGAAGCTGAGCGCGTTTCAAACTGAAGTCATAGCCCAGCCGCCCGGGTGGGAAGAGTACCGCGCGGAGGAGGCTCAATACCAGGAGGCTGAACGGGTGAGGCTGTTATATGTGGCCGCCACCAGGGCCCGCAACCTGCTGGTAGTAGTGACCAATAACGATAAACCAGTTAAAAGCCCATGGTACCGGCTGGAGGAATATCTAGTCGAAGCAGCCCGGTTGGATATTCCATCGACCATCGACCTGGCTCCGCTTCCCCCTAAAGCAGCCATTACCCCTGGGTCCGTATCTGCTATGCGCCAGAAGCTCAAGGCGGACTGGGAGAAGCTAAGCGCGCCCAGCTATGCTTCCGCGAGTGTGTCCACCTTGACCAAAGCTGGGCAGGAAGCGCCGCAAGGTGCAGCTCACGGCAAAGGTATAAGCTGGGGTAATGTCATCCATAAAGCGCTGGAGCAATTGGCCCGGGGAGTTGTTGACATTGATGACCAGGCTTGGCTGACTGGGTTACTGGCGGCGGAAAATCGTCCCATCGAAGAAAGCCCCGAACTGAAGGAAAAACTAGGTGAGATCACCAGCGCCCCATTATGGCAGAGGTTGCAGGCAGCGGATAAAGTCATGACCGAGGTTCCCTTTGGCATCTGTGAAGCCTCGACCTATCTGACCGGGACCATCGACCTGATTTTCAGAGAGGGCGGGGAATGGGTACTGGTGGATTACAAGACTGACGCTATCCGGGATGACGACCACCTGCGCCAGCTGCAGGAGTACTATTGGCCGCAGGTAGAGGTTTATAAAGATAGCTGGGAGAAAATCACCGGCGAGCCCGTCAAGGAAATCGGCCTGTTTTTTGTTGATCGGCTGGTGTACCAAACTTAACTGCCGAGGATTTCTAGGCAGTTGCTCCCTATGTTATATGGGGACGTTGTTAGTGTAACAATACGGATGTCCAAGTAAATAGATGGGGGCTATAGATTTGTGGACCGCCATTCTGGGAATTAGTTTATTGGTTTTAATTGTGATTATCTTGAAAATAGTAGTCAGGATCATGGTTGTTATCTTGAAAACAGTAATGAGGACCATGAAGCGAAGCCAGGGGCTGAGAAAGTGAATTGCGATACGACCAGCTATTTTGAGGCAGAGGGACGGTTCTGTTGGCTGCACCTAGCCGGGAGAGATCTGCGTTAGGAAGAGTTAAACATATAAGTATAAGACGGAAACAGTTGCGATGCTGCCGATATATTATTTGGCAGTGGCAATGAGGGACGACAAACATGATAAAAATACCACCTGAAAAAATATCTCAAATGGAATCGATGTATCCGGGCATAACGGAACAAATAGAATATTTTGAAAAAAAGACCTTACCCGCATGCCCGGATTGTGGTTCGGAAGATACAGCCATTGTCAACGTGGGGACTATTGGAAGGACAATTTGTATAACCGGGGCAACTACTAAATTCCATTTACGAGCCAATGACAGGCAGGGTGACTATTACTGCAATGCCTGCCAACAATATTTTTCGCGTTACAACCAGAAAAGGATTCCCCCAGATGTTTACGATCCAGTTTTGAAATACGGCCAATTGTACTATGACACCGGTGAACGCAAATATGAAGGCTATTATAGGCAGACAGGTTCAAAGTCTCATAGACCCGAGGGCCCGGGTGTCACGTATTATAAGGATGGGGCAATATGGGAAGAGGGTATTTTTGGAGAGTTTGGCCTGCGAGATGGCAAGGAATATTATCGATCCGGCCAGCTGCGTTTTGAAGGTACGTATGGAATTATAGATTATGTTCACCTATTCCCCGCCTATGGCCGCTATTTTCTCGAAGACGGCACACTTGCATTTTCGGGTGAGTTTAGAATTGAGAAGGATCATCAGGGGTATTGGAGAATTGTTAAGCCCGAAAATTTTGGACCGGTATCCCTTGGCAAAAGACCCGCCAAAGCGCCGGAAATACAATACGGTAAATTATATTATGATAGCGGCGAGCTCAGGTATGAGGGTCATTATGAAACAGCCGAGCATGATGTGAATGTCCATTATGCTCGGGGAAGCGGCAGCCTGTATTACAGGGACGGTACGTTACATAAAGAAGGCACGTTTGGACTGGGTGGGCTCCTGGAAGGCCGGATATATTATCCGTCAGGGCAGTTGAAATTTGAAGGAAAGTTCAATGATAAATCAGGTAAGGGAGGATCATATTATGGTCCTACCTATCCAATCAAAGGCAAGTTCTGGCTTGAGGATGGTAGCCTGGCTTACGAAGGCAAGTTTGAGGTGGTTAGGCAAGGAAACGTTGGCTTCCCCAAGGTTGTTTTCCCGGAGAATTTCGGCTCACTCGATTAAGGCCTGAGGGTTTTCGGTATTCGGTATCAGAAAACAACCAACAATTGAACAAAACACGCCCCTCGCCCCCGGTGATCCCGATCCGCGCTTCGGGACCGTGTCCCCCGGTTAGCTCCGGGGCCTGGCTCCCGGATTATGGAGCGGCTCCACTCCGCCTGGCGATCCAGATTTGCTGAGTTCCGTAACTCGCTCCCGACTCCGCCTGGATCTTCCCCTCCGCTCGGTGCCACCGCTGCGTCCGCAGCTCCATTGCTTCCGCTTCGGCTTCCGCGGCGGTGTTACTGTAAGTGATAGCATGATATGGTCCACCACCCTAAAATCTTATTTATTAAAACGTAACTATAAATATGGAGGATTATGGTAATGCTTATTCGCACATTGAGTCGACAGGGGGACAAATAATATGGCCGAACCTGATTGGTTTCCAGAGGCAAAACGAAAGGCACAGGAGATAGAGAATGCCCTAAACACACTCAAGTCCAAGTATGCTGCGAATTTCCTGGCCGGGGAAGTTGATTTCAGATATTCCAAGGAAGATATTTCTGGTGTTAAGGAACTATTCAAACCACGGTTACTCAATGAAGATCGTAAGCGACTGTGGGATATGTATGAATCAGTCCGGAACGATATTCATCAACGCAAACACAAACAATACGAAGACCGGAAATGGGATTCAGAACAGAAGAAAGATTATATCAAACCCTTGCTGCAAGAAGCTATGACCTATGCTGAAATAGCCAGTAGCAGGGAGGATTTTGCCAAGGAAAAAGATAGACTCCAAGACATACTAAATAAGATGAGGCCTGGATGGAGTGGATTTGGTACTCTATCGGAATTATTTCACTTAAGGCCTGGCATTCTCACCAAAGAAGATAATGAATATCTGTGGGAGATCTATATTGAAGTTCAGCAAAAATTAAAACTGCGCAGAGCTGAAATTAGCAACAATAATTACGATAGGTTACTCAGAAAAGCCGAATCAGCAGAGGCATCCGCCCGAACCTCAGATAGTTTGAAGGACGCTTCTAATAACCTCAAGGCGGTTCAGTCAGAACTCAAAGGTATGGTTATGGAACGAGAACAGCAGGACTCAGTAAGACGAGTAATCCAAACGGGGTTTGACATACTGGGACGCCGATCAGAGGAATACCGACGCCTTAAAGAAATCAAAAGCCAGGAATGGCGAGCAAGACAACTAGATGGTATAGCTAGGCTTGAAGGGGCACGTTCGAAAACCGAATCCTATGCTGATGGTCTTCGCAATCAGATCGGTAAATTACAAGCGAAAGTGGACTCGGCATGGAGCGACAACTATCGCTCAACTCATCAAAGTTGGCTTAATGAGGCTGCTGATAAGCTCCGTGATGTGGAAAGAAGCCTGGCCGAACTAGACAGAAAAATCCATGATGCCAAAGATCGCTTATATTAGGCAATAGTATACTATTATTGATGTCAAACAGATGTTGATTTTTGAAGGCTTGATCTAGCATGGTACACGCCCCTCGCACCAGGTGATCTAGATCCGCGCTTCGGGACTGTGTCCCCTGATGAGCTCCGGGGCCTGGCTCCCGGATCCTGGAGCGGCTCCACTCAGCCCGGGTGATCTAATTTCGCTGAGTTCCGCAACTCTCTCCCCGCTCCGGCTAGATCTTCCCCTCCTATCAAATTTAATAGACCTTGTTCATCGTTCCAATTTATGCTGGATATAAAAACGTATAAATAAATGACTAAAGTGGTATTTGCAGGAAATTACTTCAGGCTGGTCGAAGCTGCTATACATATATGTTTTCTTGTTCAGGGGTGGGTTTTGGATGATCTTGTGCAGGCCGTCTACTGAGTGGGGACTATGTGGTATATTCCCCTATGGAAGGGAGGCCCTCAGCCAGCCATCGCAGCGGTTGCGGAACCCGATATTACAGCGATCCCGGCTGAGATAGGGAGACGCCTCCCTGTAGCCGTTGATTGCTTCTTAATCTATAAGTATATAAGGAGGGATAGCATTGTTGATGGAGAAAAGAGACCAAGGTTGTATATGGGCTAGACATTGCGAAAGTTACCCATGTTTGAGATCGGCGATTATCCAGCTAATTCCGGGAGAACAGCTTAATTTACTGATAAATGGCTCACCTACCGTTTGGGTACGGATGAACGATGGCACTGATAGCCGCCCGACCCTAGGGATCAGGATAGTAGGAGATAGATCTGCCTGGCAGATGATAAAATTGCGTGAGTTCTGTGAAATAATTCCGCTTCAGAGCATAGATTCTGAATCGGATTAAATTGCGACAGCAAGTCCTGCCGCGACAATCCCATGCCACAAAATACTGGCCATTTGATGGGCTGACATTGTATGTATGTGCGTATACTCGGCTGGATACTTCACATATGGGAGGTATAAGAGTGATAGGAGCCATAGCTGGTGATGTAATTGGATCATATTACGAAGGGTTCCCTACTAAAAAAAGCGATTTCAAGCTGTTTAATGAGGCATCTCGTTTTACCGATGATACGGTCTTAACCGTAGCTGTAGCCGACTGTATATTAAACGGCCGTGACTATGCCAGTACATTACAACAATATGGGTTAAAATATCCCCGCGCCGGATATGGCGGAATGTTTTATCGTTGGCTTCATTCAGTTTCATTGCAGCCGTATGATAGCTTCGGGAATGGGTCAGCTATGCGGGTCAGTCCGGTTGGCTTTGCTTTCAACAGCTATGAACAGGTGCTGGAGGAAGCTGAGAAGAGTGCCGCTGTTACCCACAACCATCCGGAAGGGATCAAGGGAGCCCAGGCCATTGCCAGTGCGATCTTTTGGGCTCGCATGGGTAAGAGCAAAGACTATATCAGAACGCATATTGAAACCAGCTTCGGCTATGATCTCTCATCAACGCTTGATGAAATAAGGCCGGCATATGAGTTTGATGTAACCTGCCAGGGGTCGGTTCCTCAAGCCATTATCGCCTTTTTGGAATCAGACGATTATGAAGATTCTATTAGGAAAGCCATATCTTTGGGAGGAGACAGCGACACCATAGCGTGCATGACCGGAGGGATTAGCCAGGCATATTATAAAACAATTCCCGCGGACATTATCACTAATGTCAGAGCATTGCTAGACGCCGATTTGTTAAGGATTGTTGATGCCTTTGCCGACAGATATGGCTGCTGGTAATGTCCAACCATATAGAATAATGCCCAAGAGGGGAAGGGATAGGATAATATGTGGCGACAGTTGGAACCTGAGATTGTTGGCCTCTTTGATCAGAATAAATTTGCCGAAGCGGCAGAATTGGCCAGGCAGGCTCTCGCTAAATTGATCGAGTTATACGGGGGCGATAATCACCAGGTATTCCTTTGTCTTACGCGTCTGGTAGACATCCATTTAGCCGAGGAAGATTATGTAGCCGCTGAACCTTATATGGTGAGGGCCATAGAACTATCAGAACGGTTTTTGCCGCCGGATCATCCCGGAATGAGGCTGCCCTATAATAAATTAGCGGTAATTTATAAACAACAGGAGAAATGGACCGAAGCTGCAACGATGTTCAGATTGGCGCTGGGGGTCATGAAACCAGTTACGGCTCGTGATTATCTGCAAATTGGTGAAATACTAACCAACTTGGGTGATATTTATCAAATACTGGGACAATTGAATCAAGCAGAGGAATGTACAGTTGGTGCCTTAAAAATCGCGGTGGAGCTTCTAGGCCCGGACCATATTGATGCATTAACGACGGTTCATCAGTTAGCTGTGATTAACCTAAAACAGGGCAAATACAAGGAAGCAGAAGTGAATTTCCAACAGGCCCATGATGGTTGTGCACGACTGTCGGATAAAGGTTATCAATGATTCAATCAGATTAACCAGGAGGTGTATCTATTGCAGAATCGGTTTGTAGGGGATATAGGTGATTATGGCAAATACGGCCTTCTAAGGAATATTGGCCATTCTGGATTGCGACTGGGGGTTAATTGGTACCTTACTGATGACGGCACTGATAGTGCAGGTAATTTGACGGAATACTTACTTCGAGCCGAAAAAGGGCTAAATATATGTGATCCAGACTTAATGTCAGAACTTCAGACGATTGTGTATAAGGACAATGACCGCACGGTGGATCGGATCGAAAATAGTTCCATTTTGCCGGCCAATACTCAGTACTATTCACGGATGCTAAAGTCTGGCAAACAACACCGATTGAACTGGTTCCAGGATAGTCTGGAACACCTGGCAGAAAGTGAAATTGTTTTTTTAGATCCCGATAATAATATTTTGGCAAACGATGTGGGAGTAAATTATGGCGCGGAAGGATCAAAATACGCCTTTCCGGGTGAAATAGCAACTTATTATCAAAGTGGGCACAGTCTTATAGTCTACAACCACGCCAACCGGCAAAACGAGGAGGATTATTTTCGGCGTTTTAATTTTGTTATGGAAGAGTCTGTGTTTAAGAACGCGGTTACAATGGTGATGAAATACAATCGGCAGCAGGTCAGATATTATTTGTTCGTTTTGCAGCCCCACCATAGTGAGGTAATTGGGCGATGTTTGACCGACATGCTGGATGGACCATGGGGAAATAGATGGAGATGGGATAAGCCGCATTTTGAAAAGATGGATTTATATTAATCCAATAAGTAATAGACAGACAAAAAACGAAAAATTGGTTAATCCATAAGATTAGAAAGGAAAAGCTATGGAACCGAAAGTCTTTATAAGTCATGCTAGTGAAGACAAGCAACGGTTTGTATTGGATTTTGCAAAAACCCTACGCAGACAAGGAATTGATGCATGGGTAGACACATGGGAAATGTTGCCTGGAGATTCACTGGTGGATAAAGTTTTTAAAGGTATTGAGCAAGCTGAAGCAGTAGTAATCGTATTATCAACCAACAGCGTCAACAAACCGTGGATAAGGGAAGAATTAAACGCGGGTTTTCTTAGAAGGATTAAAGATAAAATTAAACTAATACCGGTTATTATTGATAATTGTGAGATACCAGAGTGTTTACAAACTACCGTACATGAAGAAATAAAGGACCTTAATAACTATAACAATGAAATGGACAGGATTGTTATGGCGATTTTCGGGCAAAGTGATAAACCACCGATCGGAACCCCGCCCATATATGTAAATACAGTAATTAAGCAATTTGACCGTTTAACTAAAGTTGATAGTATGATTCTAAAAATATCTTGTGAAAAAACTTTGGAATATAATATATGGGATATGGTTTTGGAACCAAAGGCAATTCTTAAAGGCGCGAGAAAATATGGAATTAATGAGGCTAGTTTTATGGAGTCCCTAGAAATACTTGGCCGAAAAGGTTATGTTAATTTATCACGTGTAGCGGGAGGATTTATTCAGACCTACAAAATTACGACATTCGGATTCAATGAATACGTCGATTTATATATAGATGATTTTGAGGAAATAGTACACAATGTATGTTTATTGCTGGTGAACAAAATGATCAGTAATGAAGCCATTGCTGCCGAATTGCATCAACCAGAGGTATTAGTAAATCATATTTTTAATCTGCTTAGACAGAGTGGTCTTATAAATTTTACTTGGACAGTAAATAGTCAGGCGGCTATTTTATCTGACATTTCTCCTGAATTAAGAAGAAGGTTATGCTAAAGGGAGAGGTCAGTGAAGGCATCCACACAGCAAAAAGACTCCGAAAGGATATCTCAGTCCTGGCCGGACCGGGCTTTTTCTTGTACGCCATGCTGGCGGGTCGATAGAAATTGCCATCCTTGTGTGCAAGACCTTCCCGGCTGCCGCTGACCCAAGTTTTTCAGCCAGGAAGGACATGCTTTAACATAACTTCCCGCCCGCCCATGCCGGCTGCGCTCACGCTCCGCACTCGGCATCAGCTCCCCGATGGAGGCCTGGTGGGTTGAGCATTTTTCCATCGGGACACGCCCCTCGCACCAGGTGATCTAGATCCGCGCTTCGGGACCGTATCCCCCGGTTAGCTCGATCAGGTCTGACTTTCCCCCCGCTAGAAGGAAGAATACCGAAATAAGGTATTCTTGATATGCATTTTAGAAAGTTTATTCTGAGTCTGACTCTGGATTTGGAACATTTCCTCAAGACACAGCTGTCAAGATCATCGTTGACTACTTCTATGGCCGGTGCATATAATATATTGAAGGACAAAAACGATTACGTTTTTGCCGGGAGTGGTGCCTGCATCATCCCGGATTTTTGCTTTTCTGGGATTTTAATTATTAATTGAGGTATCAATTGAATACCTGACAATAGGCCAGATCTTTATGTGACGGTTATGTGACTTAACTGCATATTTCAAATGATGAATATTAATCTATGGGGGTTTTTGTTCAGCTTTTATGTGATTATTTATTTCACGATACTATCTAACGGCCATAGTCGTTTTAACTAACCAGGATTTATCGGCCGTTACTTTTTTATATTTATTTAAAAAATACAGTAAAAAGAAAACATTATTTTAAA
>JAXDBN010000217.1:0-7930 GCA_034678805.1 Syntrophomonadaceae bacterium | reverse complement strand
ATATATTTAACTCCTACCTGACTTCACTGCAAGATCATTTCAAGGGGTATGAATCGGATATAACCGAAGAAAACATCCAGGCTCGCATCAGAGGCAACATCTTGATGGCCTTGTCCAACAAATACGGATCGATGGTGATCAATACCGGAAATAAGAGCGAGATTGCAGTAGGTTACTGCACCCTGTATGGGGATATGTGCGGTGGGTTGAGCGTACTGGCGGATGTGCCCAAGACCATGGTCTACGAACTGGCGGCATACATAAACCAGGAACAGGAGATAATTCCGGTGGCTATAATCGAGAAAGCACCCTCGGCTGAGCTGCGCCCGGACCAGAAGGACCAGGATACGCTTCCTCCCTATCCGGTTCTGGACGCAATCTTGAATCTGTATATCGAAGAAAATTACTCAGCCGACCAGATCATCGCCAAAGGCTTTGAACCCGAGACAGTAAAATGGGTGCTGCGTACCGTGAATCGCAACGAGTATAAACGCAAGCAGGCTGCTCCCGGGTTGAAGGTAAGTACCCGCGCATTTGGAGCCGGGCGGCGCATGCCGATCGCAGCCCGTTACGAAATATAGGGCATTTTAGAACTTCATCAAACCGACATCCTGACCGACAGGGGCTTAATCAGCCCCTTTTTTTATTTCTCGCATTAAATAAAAATTTATATATAAATTAGGAAATATATGTTAAAATAAAAAATATAATACAAGTTTGGAAAATAAGATTAGATTTTAGAGAAAAACAAGAAATTTTGAAATTGCCTGGTCGAAACAAAAATTACTGCCAATAAGGATTTTCGGGTCATGATAACTAACAGAGCAGCAGCCAGTGTTAAAAAAGAGGTCGATAGTATAGCCAGGATCCCTTACATAAATCTAATGGACGTAAGTATCCAGAATGATGCTGTGCAGCTGCTGCCGCCCCAGGTTATGCGTGCCCAGAAATTACTGCCGATTGCCCGCAAAGGTAACGTTGTTACTATTGCCATGCCGGATCCCCTTGATCACCAGGTTATCGATGATATACGCATGATTACCGGATTGGAAGTTGTCCCGGTTTATGCCAGCGCCGGCGATATTGAAACCACGCTGGGTAATCTGCTGGCCTTCACGGTTGATCCGGAAATGACCAGGATGATGGCTGAAATCGATCCCGGCTTGAAAGCGGGGACCGTTTCCAAGGATATCACCTCTGATACATCCAAGGAAGATGCCCCGGTAATTCGTATAGTAAATTCACTTCTGCGCCAGGCGCTTGAGGTTGGCAGCAGCGATATCCACATTGAGCCCCAGGACAATGAGGTGAGAATCCGCTATCGGGTAGACGGGGAACTTTACCCGGTTATATCGATATCCAAAGCTCTTTTAGCCCCGCTGGTATCGAGTATCAAGATAATGGCCAGTATCGATATAGCCGAGAAGAGACTGCCCCAGGATGGCCGTTTCCATATTAGGGTTGACGGCAATGAGGTTGATTTGAGAGTAGCAACCCTGCCCACCGCCCATGGGGAAAAGGTGGCGATACGAATACTGTCAGAAAGCGGTCTCCTCAATGGGATCGATCATTTAGGTCTTAGCGATTTCAATTACCAGCTTGCCCTGAGCCTGTTGAACAAACCCCACGGTATGATTTTGGTGACCGGTTCCACGGGTTCCGGCAAGACCACCACCTTGTACGCCTTGCTCCATAAGCTCAATTCCGCCAGCCGCAATATCATAACCCTTGAAGATCCGGTCGAATATTCCCTGCGGGGGATAAACCAGGTACAAATAAATACCCGGGCCGGGCTCAGCTTCAGCAGCGGGCTGGGTTCTATTCTGCGCCAGGATCCCGACATAATAATGGTAGGCGAAATCCGCGACCAGGCCACGGCGGCACTGGCAGTACAGGCAGCTTTAACCGGGCACCTGGTATTATCGACCCTGCATACCAACAGCGCTGCCGATACGGTTGTACGGTTGGCGGATATGGGCATCGAGCCCTTCCTGCTGGCTAGTTGTCTGAACGGCGTGATTTCCCAGAGATTGGCCCGCCGTCTCTGTCCCAACTGCCGATGCCAATACAGCCTGGATGAAGAGGCAGCCATGAGGCTGGGAATCGAGGACCAGACCGGGCAGATCTTTTACCGCCCCAGGGGCTGTAATATGTGCCGCCATCTTGGCTACCTGGGCCGAATTGCCCTGCAGGAGATCCTGATTGCAGGACCGCGCGTTCGTTCTGTCATATATGACCACGGAACATCTGAGGAGATTCAGACAGCAGCGCGGCAGGAGGGAATGAATACGCTCAGGTGCGATGCATTGGCTAAAGCCCGGCAGGGGCTCATCTCATTGGAGGATGTATTGGCGGTTTAACGGGGGAGGAATGATGGTTGCCAGCAATGTCAGCCTTAACAGCAATCAGCCAGGGGGTGGCCATGGGGGCATCGGATATTCATTTGATGGCAGATAACCAGCCGGTGTATCGCTGCTATGGTCACCTGGTAAAGCTGCCCGATGATCCCAAGCTGTCAGAGGCTGATATCAGGAATCTGGGTAACAGGATGATACAGGATGCAGTGTTTAGCCAGGAGCTAAGCCGGTGGGGACAGGTTGACCGTACTCTCTCCTTGCCGGATGGAGTAAGGGCCCGGGTCAACCTATACAATCGCAATGGTTCCCTGGCAGCGGCCATAAGGATATTACCCGGGGAGATTCCCTCCCTTGATGAGCTGGGGGTGCCAATGATTGTATCGGAACTGGTTATGAATGAAGGAGGATTGTTGCTGGTCAGCGGTCCCAGCGGGAGCGGAAAGTCGACCAGCCTGGCATCGATCCTGGAGTATATCAACCAGAGACGTGAGTGTCACATTTTAACCCTGGAGGATCCGATCGAGTATTTGCACCGCAATGCCCGGGCCATTATCAATCAACGGGAAATAGGCCGTGATACACCGTCATTTACCCAAGGCCTGCGCTCGGCTCTGCGCCAGGATCCTGATGTTATTATGGTAGGCGAAATCAGGGATGCAGAGACCCTTTCCACTGCCCTTACCGCAGCAGAAACCGGGCATTTGGTCATGGCCTCGGTTCATTCGGGAACCGCGATCCAAACCCTGGAAAGAATGCTGGATATTTTTCCTCCCCACCAGCAGTCCCAGGCCAGAATAATGATTGCCAATACCCTGGTCGGCATCATCAACCAGAAATTGATCCCTGACCGGGATGGCCGGGGGAGGGTTTTGGCGGCAGAAATATTGGTGGTTAATCCTGCTGTACGCAACATGATCAGGAGCAACAAATTACATCTGATCCAGTCGGCCATGCAGGCAGGATTATCACAGGGTATGGTCAGCATGAAGAAAGCAGTGCAAAAGCTCGTGGAACAAAATAAGATCTCGGCTGATGCTGCCTTTAAAGTCTCTGAACAGCAATCCCTGTACGGTTAAGGAGGTCAGGCAGCAGTGCTGTTTAAATACCGGGCCAGGGACGCGGGGGGATGCCTGCACCGCGGTACATTGGCCGCCGAGCAAAAAGACACCGTGATCTCGAATTTGCTGGAGCGGGGCTGGGCTATCACTGGTTTACAGGAGGTTCAGGAGAATCATGATATTATGTCTGACTGGCACCTTTTCCCCCCGGTAAATTGCGCGGACCTGGTCTTGTTTACCCGGCAATTATCCTTGATGCTGGCAGCAGGGCTGCCCATACTGAACTGCCTCGGAGCATTGGAACGGCAAAGCGGCAATCTCTATCTTAAGAAGGCGCTGGGCAATATTATCGGGGAGGTCAAATCAGGTTCCGGACTGGCGGCTGCGGTAAGCCTGCACCCGGGAATTTTCTCTCCCCTGTATATCAGTATAGTCAAGTCCGGGGAAGTCAGCGGCAACCTGGATATGGTTTTACACCGGCTGAGCAAACACCTGGAGATGGAAGAGGCATTCCGCAGCAAAATAAAGGCAGCATCCGCCTATCCTGCCTTCACTGCTGCTTTAGCGCTGCTGATTTTGGTTCTGGTTGTAACCTGGGTGCTGCCCAAGTTTACGCTGATATTCCAGTCGGCGGGAGCAGCACTGCCGCGCTCGACCCGCTGGCTGCTGGAAGCAGGTTCAGGATTGAAAAAATCCCTGCCCGGAGCCGGTGCGCTGATGACGTTGTTGTTATATGCCTTCAAGCGGATTTATAAAACCGCTGAGGGAAAAGGGTGCGTAGATCAGTTAATCATCCAAATGCCTATAGCAGGGAGTCTGGAAAAACAAAGGATTACGGCCCGCTTTACCGGGACCATGAGCCTGCTGCTCAGATCAGGCATCCCGGTACTGGAGGCGATGACCATCGCTGCAGAGACAGTCGGTAATGCTGCCTGCCAAACCGTAATAACAGAGGCCCGGCAGGGTATCAGAGCAGGCAATACCATTGCCGGATCCCTGGAGGCGGCTGGGTTCTTTACCCCTATGGTTACTGATATGATCGCGGTTGGCGAACAATCCGGCACGCTGGACACGGTTATGGACCAGCTTTCCGATTACTGCAGCAGCGAGCTGACTGCCAGCCTGGATAGCCTGGCCAAACTGATTGAACCGGTGCTGATTTTAATTGTGGCGGTGCTGGTGGGTGCGGTAGTGATATCACTTTTATTACCCATGCTGAATATGGTTAACCTGGTCGGATTATAAACGGCTGGGAGCTATCGTGAAGGAGGTGATGCGGTTTGCTTGTCTGCAAATAACGATCCAGGTAGAGAGGGGAGGTGAAACGTATTAGTAATAAGAATAGGAAATGCAAAGAGGAACTGCAGAAAGGTTTTACCCTGGTAGAATTAGTGATCGTTATGGCAGTCCTGGTTGTGTTGGCAGCAATTGCAATACCAAGGTATAATGGGGTATTGAATGAATCCAAGGTCAAGTCGGATGCAGTTACGGCTGCAGGTATTGTAAGTGCGGCCAGGATACAGGAAACCAGTTCAGGAACCCAGGTGGCAGATCTGGCCGCTCTCAGCGCGGAATATTTCGAACCGGGTAAAACGCCGACTTCCGGGGGGACGTTTGCGTTAACCGGGGGTTTGAATAATCCTTATGCGGTAGCCTGGACTCCTAATGTCGGGCCATATAACGGGAATGAACAAACCGTTACCGAAGGAAGCGTTTTTGTTCCCAGCACGGGAACACCATAATTTAAACCATTGGCAGAAGAGGTTGGCATGATAACGAACATTTTTATAGTGGCCTTGTCTTTAATAATAGGCTCCTTCTTGAATGTGCTGATACATAGAATCCCGCGCCGGGAATCCTGTGTATGGCCGGGGAGCCATTGCCCTGAATGTCAAAACCGCTTGGGCGTCTCGGACATGATCCCGGTGGTCAGTTATATCTGGCTGCGGGGCCGGTGCCGTTATTGCGGCCGGCATATCAGCCTGCGCTATCCAACCGTTGAAGTATTGACGGCAGTATTGTTCCTGCTGGTATTCAGCAAATATGGATTTAGCATGCAGACCGCAGCAGGATGGATCTTGACCGGCCTGTTGATAATTGGCGCCTTTATAGATATCGAGCAGGGAATCATCCCCAACAGGATAACCTATCCGGGTATGGTCGTGGGACTAATCATGTCTTTTTTCACTATCGGCATTGCATCTTCCCTGATAGGCTGTATCTTGTACGGGGCTGTTTTAATGGGCGCCGCCCTGGTTTCCCGCGGGGGAATGGGCGGGGGAGACGTTAAGATGGCGGGGGCGATAGGCGCCTTCCTGGGTTACCAGTGGGCGGTACTGGCTCTTTTCCTGTCCTCACTTCTAGGGGGGATATGGGGAGCGGCATTGCTGATTACCGGGAAAGCCACTCGCAAGAGCGCCATTAAATTCGGGCCGTTTTTATCCCTGGGAGCTTGGCTGGTATGGATGTACGGCCAGCAAATGATTGATTTTTATATTTCCCTGTTTTAAAGATCTGAATCCGAACGGTTAAGCTTCCTTCGATCCGACTAAGATACGAAATTCGCCAACCTTTCTGCCAACCTTTTAATAGGATATTTCAATAAAATGGAGACAAAAAAATATAGAGATGAAGGGATGGTAGTGTCCCAGCTTGGAGCCGCGCCTGCAGCCAGTGACCTGGGGCAGTCCCTGATCGAAATCCTGGCTGCCCTGGTGATCGTGTGCTTACTGATTGGCAGCCTGATATCAGTCTATAGCCCGGTTTCACTATGGATCAGCCATTCCCGCTGGGAGACCGCTGCCGCCAACTACGGGTTTGCCATGTTGGAATGCCTGCGTTCCCAGCCGGACCAGCTGGACGAATCCAATCAGGGTAAATCAGCGCAGGAACTGGGCTTGCCCTGCGGGGAACCCGAGCAAAATTTGAGCAGTGAATTGACCGGGGTACAGCCTTTGCCTGATGATCCGAACCTTTATCATGTAGAGGTATCCGTACAATGGAACCAGGGAACCGAAACCGGCTGCATCCAGATGAGCACTTTGATCAGAAAGCCGAGGTGAACCATACTGTCAGGCAATAGGGAAGAGGGAAGCACCCTGATTGAGGTATTGGCAGCCTTAAGTATAGGATCCATTTTAATGACGGCTTTACTGGCCCTGTATTGCAGCAGTATTAATGGTTATGCCTTGCTGGCGTCTGCTGCTGAAAGCCAATATGCGGCCCGCAGTGCATTTGAACAGATGGGGGCTGACATTCGCGGTTCATCTTCCGCGGAAGTGCTGGGCGATGGTGAAATCCTGGTCCTGGTCGGGCCTAACGCCACGCTCAGATATTACGCGGAGAATAATTGCCTTTATCGCCGCTTCACCACCAGCGTGGGAACCACCACGATCCCAATGGCAGATAGTATAAGCAGCCTGCATTTCAGCATTTATGACAGCCTGGTAGTAATCAACCTCGGGGTAAATGCCGGGGGATACGGGCAGGAGGTTACCACCGCGGTCAATACCCGGCTGTGATCCAAGGAGAAGCGGAGAGGATAGCAGATGGCGCAATGGAAGAAGATGGTCCTTCCCGATGACGGGACCATGATGATCATGGCCTTACTGGTGTTCCTCTGCATAAGTATCATGAGCCTCTCCCTGGTAAGCACCGGGCTCATGGAATACAAAAGCAGTCATTTTGAAAACATGACCCTCCAGGCGCAGCAAGGTGCGGATGGTGCCGTGGAATGGGGATCAGAACTTATCCATTTGGAGCTTGACCAGGAGGACTGCCGGAGCCTCGATGAACTCCCGGCCCAATTGAGCAGCGGCAATAGAAGCATGATACTCGGTGATGATGGCTGCAGCATTATGGTTGGAGATATGGTCAAAATCAATGAAATTAGTGGTGAACCCAGTTATTGCACTTACGAGTTTATTGCTTCCGGGCTGTACAAGGGTGCTCGCAAAGAAATAAAGGTACAAGTCATGTATCACTTCTCGGGCGGGTACGAAACCGTGGATGGGGAGGGCAGCCTAATTTTTATACCCCGGGAGTACCTGGACCACGGCCAGGTTGTAAGTTATCAGCCCTATTTTAGATAGAAAACCCCAAGATCAGAATTTGTATCGTTTTTTGACAGGACGTGTTTCGAAACCGGAGGGATTCAATTGTTCAGACAGTCCCAAGTCGGCTTGGATATTGGTACCAGCAAGGTAAGATTAGTATCCCTGCTAAAGAAGCGGGGGGAAGTGGAATTATTAAAATTCGGCAGTATCGATATTCCCGCCGGGATGGCGGAAGGCGGCATCGTATTGGATCCCGCCAGCCTGGGCGAAGCCATCAGGACATTGGTAGATGATTTGGGCCTGGCCGGGAGCAAAGCAGTACTGGCTGTGCCTGCTCACCAGGTTTATATGCGGGCCATCACCATGCCCAACCTCAAACCCAATGAGTTAAGAACCGCTGCCTACTATAAAGCCAGCGAATTCCTGCCTATCCCCATACAGGATACGGTGATGGATATCT
>JAXDBN010000216.1:0-29595 GCA_034678805.1 Syntrophomonadaceae bacterium | reverse complement strand
CTTGGTTCCACCGGCAGTCTTTGATGCTGTAAGGCTATCTCTCGAACTACCTCCTCGATTTCTCTGGGTAAGAGCCGCCCCACTTCGATGCCCTCAACCTTGACTCCTTCTTTAACGCCGGTAATATCCCGCTCCAGGTGATCAAGCCAGCTGGATATCAATGTCAAACTGATAAAAAAGGTCATAAGAAAAAGGGTTCGGCTGTTTACTGGTAAAACGTGCGACCCTCTTTTAAAAAAATAATACCCACCGCCTCTTATCTTATTCTTTAAATAATATTCGGCAGTGAGCACTACTATTCAGTTTTATTTGCTAATATCAGCATTTATACCGATATTAGCAATAAACCCAATTTAGTCTTGGTTGGCGGCTGACTTGGCCTGTTTCAAGACGGCTTTGCGGGATAGATTGACTCGACCCTGGCGGTCTATCTCGGTAACCTTGACGTCGATCTGATCTCCTATCTTTACGACATCCTCTACTTTGTTTACCCTGGTTTCATCCAGTTGGGATATATGCACCAATCCTTCTTTGCCGCTGGTACCTAAAACTCCCGGTATAATCTCTACAAAGGCTCCGAAATCCATAATTCTCTTCACGGTTCCCTTATAGATTTTACCTACTTCGACTTCGGCCAGGATTGATTCGATCAGGAAGCGAGCTTTTTTAGCACCTTCATCATCAGTAGCGATTATGAAAAGACTGCCGTCATCTTCGATATCGATTTTGCAGCCGCTTTCGGCGACAATCTTATGAATGGTCTTGCCACCTGGTCCAATAACCTCTCTGATCTTGTCGGGATCAATCTGCATACGAATCATCTGCGGGGCATAGGGCGAGAGTTCAGTATTGGGTTTATCTATGGCCTGCAGCATGATGTTCATAATATGCATTCTTCCCTCTCGGGCTTTTTTGAGCGCATCCTGGACTATTTCCCGGCTGACTCCTGTGATCTTGATGTCCATTTGCAGCGCCGTAACCCCTTGTTCGGTTCCCGCCAATTTGAAATCCATGTCACCCAGAGCATCTTCAATCCCCTGGATGTCACTTAGGATCGCAAATTTATCTTCACCCTTGACTAAACCCATGGCGATACCGGATACGGGCGCCTTGATGGGAACGCCGGCATGCATTAGGGACATAGTGCTGCCGCATACGCTGCCCATTGAGCTGGAACCATTGGATTCCAAAACCTCCGATACTACCCTGATGGTGTAAGGGAAAACTTCATCTGTGGGAATCACTGCCAGTAAAGCTCTTTCAGCCAGGGCTCCATGGCCAATATCCCTGCGGCTGGGACCACGCATAGGTTTGGTTTCACCTACACTGTAGGGGGGGAAGTTGTAGTGGTGTATATAGCGCTTGCTTTCCTCGATTCCAAGCCCGTCCAGTATCTGGTTCTCGCGGATGGGTCCCAGGGTAGTTACTGAAAGCACCTGGGTCTGTCCACGTGTAAATAAAGCTGAGCCGTGTGGCCGAGGCAAGAATCCTACTTCACAGCTTACCTGCCTGATTTCACTCAGCTTTCTGCCGTCCACCCGATCGCCATCCTCCAGGATCATCTTGCGGACGATTTCTTTCATCAACTTGTCCACCACAGCGGCGATTTGCTTGCCCTCATCGGGGTAGATCCCAGCAAAATGCTCCAGGATAGCAGCCCGCGCTTTATCCATATCGGCTTCCCGTGATTTTTTATCCGGATTCCTAACCGCAGCTTCCAGGCTGGGGGCAGAATATTCCCTGACGTTTTTATCTAATTCTTCATTTACGGGAGGCGCTGTCACTTCAACCTTGGGCTTGCCTAATTCAGTTACTATTGGTTCCAGGAAGGCAACTATTTTCTTTATTTCTTCATGACCGAAGAAAATGGCTTCCAGCATGGTCTCCTCGGGGACTTCATTGGCATGCCCCTCTACCATCATGATAGCGTCGCGGGTGCCGGCAACAACCAGGTGTAAATCACTTTCATGATGCTGCTCAACTGTGGGATTAATGATCAACTTGCCGTCAACCAGACCTACAATTACCGCCGCAACCGGACCTCCAAAAGGTATGTCAGATACGCCCAGTGCAACCGATGCTCCAATAATTGAGGTTATATCAGGTGAATTGTCTTTCTCCACTGACATAATGGTGGCAACAATCTGCAGATCATTTTTATAGGCCTTAGGGAATAGCGGCCGGATCGGGCGATCGATCTGACGGGCAGAGAGAGTCGCGTTTTCGGTAGCCCGGCCTTCGCGCTTGATAAAGCCGCCTGGTATTTTTCCTACGGCGTATTGCTTTTCTTCATATTCAACCGTTAAAGGGAAAAAGTCTAAACCTTCCCTGGGGGTAGCTGCGGTTGCAGTAACCAGGACAACAGTATCACCGTATCTGACCAATGCCGAACCGTTAGCTTGTTTGGCTACCTGTCCTACTTCGATAATAAGCGGACGACCGGCAACCTCAGTTTGATATTTATGAACGATGGTAATTCCTCCTTTCTTAAGCTACATAAAAGTTAAAGAGCGGCATTCCGCTCTTTACCTGCGTAGACCCAAACGGGTAACTATGTTGCGATAGCGATCGAAATCGTTCTTCTTCAGATAATCAAGCAGGGAACGCCTTTGCCCGACCATCTTCAACAGGCCTCTTCTGGAGTGGTGGTCTTTCTTGTTGGCTTTCAGGTGTTCATTCAGATAGTTAATTCTATCTGTCAGGATAGCGATTTGAACCTCTGGTGATCCAGTGTCATTTTCGTGTACCTGGTAAGCCTTGATAATCTCCTGTTTCTTCTCTGTTGACAGAGCCATACTTTCACCTCCTTACTCGTAAACGCCATTGACCAAGAATGACGTCGGTGAAATCGTCAACCCTAGCCGATGGTTGCCTAGGTTTTATTATTATATTTGATCCAGGTTCAGGAACCTGCCGCCCTGCTATTTATTATGGCCAATTATCCAAGCCAACAACAGAGTAATTCTAACATAGTAGTTACAAAAAGTAAACTTTGGCACCGTTATATTGGTATTAGCAGGTCTTTCAAGCTTGGTCTCCTGCAAAATACGGTGTGGATATTTCCAGCGACTTTTCGCGGTCCCGGGCAATTTGTGCAACCAGCTGATCAATTGAAGAGAATTTTTGTTCATCCCGGATTTTGGCCAGGATACTTAAACGTATGGTTTGACCGTATAGGTCCCCCTGGAAATTGACCAAATGAGCTTCTATAGCCAAGGGGTACTGGGAGTGGAAAGTTGGTTTATTGCCGATATTGACAACGCATTGGAATACCTTCTCACCTACCTCGGCCAGTGCAGCATACACACCTTTAGCCGGTAAATGGTAAAGAGGATCTATGCCAATATTAGCTGTCGGGAAACCAATTGTTGAGCCACGGTGTTCACCCTCTACTACTACCCCTTCAATAATGGGGTGATAGCCTAACATATTATAAGCAGATTCTATATCTCCTTCTAACAGTGCCTTGCGAATCAGACTGCTGGATATAGGCTCCTCTCCATATACAACCGGTGCTATGACTTGAACCTCAAAACCCATCTGGGCTCCCAATTGCTCCATTAGTTCGGGTGTTCCTGCTCCACGGTGTCCGAAGGTATAATTAAATCCAACAAACACCTCTTTGACATGAAGCTCGGTAATTAATATCTTTTTAACAAAGTCCAATGGAGACCACGCCGCAATATCCCGGGTAAAGGGAGAATATATAAGGGTATCCAAACCTATCTTCTCCAAGAGCTCTGCCTTTTGTTGAGGAGTTATCAGAAGGCGAGGCGCCTTTGCCGGTGCCAGCACCTGGATCGGGTGCGGATCGAATATAAAGGCCACTGATTGGCCACCACGAGCCCTTGCCTTATCAACAGCTGATTTGATTAGTAGCTGATGTCCCTTATGAACACCATCAAAATTACCCAGGGCTAAGAAAACTGGTTGGTTTTTACTCCTAAAGTTTTCAATTCCCCTGATTATATCCATCTCTGCATCTCCCCGACTTTATTTACCTTGATAAAAAGACAGCGGTCACTTTATAAATTATATAAAAACCTTTAATGGTTGAAGTACCTTTCCATCCAAAAGCCAGTCACACCTGGCTATCGCCGCCAGTTGGTGGTTTGGGTCGTACACCCTGATTATGCCCTGTGGACTGATATCAGTAACGTTAACTTGGTTGCCATTGCGTATTTTTTTCAGATTGTGGTCTTCCAGGGTGATCTCCGGAATATGCCCCAACGGGTAATCCGGAGCAAGGAGTATCAGTGACAAATCGTGCTGGTGCCGGTATACTTCCTCCAAAGTCAAGGCCTGACCTATTACAAAAACCCCGGCCTGGATGCGGGTCAAAGCTGATAAATAGGCACCCATTCCCAGATCATGGCCAATATCGTGGCATAAGGTTCTGACATAGGATCCCTGTGAACAGCGCACTTCAATACTAAGCTCCGGCCTTCCTTCACTGTCCCGGCTCACACTGGTTAATCTAATGTATTTAATGGTTATTTCTCTGGCTTCTCTTTCGACAATGATCCCTTGCCGAGCTAATTGATATAGCCGCTCCCCTTGATGGTGAACAGCTGAATACATAGGTGGAATCTGACGGATCGTACCAGTGTATTTCTCCAGAATCGGTTCTATTTGTTCCTCATTAAATTCAAAGGACTCAGTATATTCTATATTTCCCCATGCATCCTGGGTATCGGATACTCCTCCGAGGATCATCCTGGCCAGGTATACTTTATCGGTTTCCCCAGTATATTCAATCAACCGGGTGGCATAACCAACTGCTACCGGTAATACTCCTTGCGCCATTGGGTCAAGGGTTCCCAGATGTCCAAGTTTATGTTTGGGAAAAGCTCTCTTGAGTTTTCTGATTACATCAAATGAAGTCATGCCAGGCATTTTGTTTATGTTAAGAAATCCATCCACCTAACTGGCCACGCTTTCAACCACTAAAAGAACTTGTCTTTCGATATCCTCCATGGTTCCAGTGAAGGTTGCTCCTGCCGCTCTGGAGTGGCCTCCCCCTCCAAAACGGGCAGCTATTGCAGAGACATCAATTTCACCTTTTGACCTGAATCCGACCTTGATGGTCCCTGGGCTCAATTCACGGAAGAGAAGTCCGATTTGGGTCCCCTTTATTGTCAGAGTATGATTTATGATGCCCTCCGGACATATCTCCAGAGCGCCAATTGCTTCAACGTCATGGTAGTTTAGCAACATCCAGGCAATCCTGCCGTCGCAACTGGTATTGATACTGCTCAGAGCTAGTGACAACAGCAGCAATTCCTCTTTGCTTTTGGATTCAAACAGGTTATGCTTAACCTCATCCAAATCCACCCCTTTATACAGTAAAGCAGCAGCCGTTCTGAAAGTATCTGGCCTGGTATTGTTGTGCTGAAAGCCCCCGGTGTCTTGAAATATGCCAACGTATAGGGCGTTGGCAATAGCCGCATCGATATTCACTTGTAAATTTTCCAGTAGGGCATAGACCAATTCAGCCGTGGAAGCCGCTTGGTGATCCACATAGTTCAACTGGCCAAACATGGTATTGCTCTTATGGTGATCAATATTGATTACATGCCGGGGGCCTTCCAGAATTGCCGCTGCCCTGTCGCCGACTCTCTCCGGATCGGAACAATCCAGATATATTAAGTTAGGCTCGGAGTTGATAACCTGACTGGGCTTCAACACCTGATCGGCCGCAGGAAGATATAAATATATAGATGGGACCGGATCCTGCAGGAGAATACGGACTCTCTTGCCGATGGCGGCCATTCCCAAATAAAGTCCAATTATGGACCCAATACAATCCCCGTCAGGTATTGAGTGGCCCACAATCAAAAAGTCATCCTTTTCTACGATATCAGCAGCGATTTCCTCAATACTATTCATCCAGTTGTTCCTTTGACTGCGTTTCCTTACTCAAGCTTTCCAGCAGGGTTGAAATCCTAATACCTTGCTCTATGGACTTGTCTAACCTGAATTCAAGTTCCGGAGCGTGTCGGATTTGCAGTCCTTGAGCCAGTTCTGACCTGATAAAGCCTCTAGCCTTCTGCAGTATCTGCATAGTATCAGCTTGTTTAGCCTCGTCTCCCATTATACTTATATAAACTCGGGCATGGCTGATATCTTGCGCCACATCCACTCGGGTTATTGAGATTGAAGCGAGGTCGATCCGAGGATCTTTAACATGATCCTGTATGATCGAGGCCACCATCCTCTTTATCTCAACAGACATCTTTTCCTGTCTGCGCTTACCCACTATCAACACTCCCATTCGGGTCCTTTTTGTGCCCGCTTAAAGAGCCCGGGCAATTTCTTCAATAGTGAAGGCTTCGATAATATCGCCTTCTTTAAGATCATTGAAATCCCTAATACCCATCCCGCACTCATATCCATCTACGACTTCTTTCACGTCATCTTTGAATCTCTTCAAGGAACTGAGTTTGCCTTCATGGATAATGACTGAATCTCTTAGCACCCTTATATCAGCATTTCTCAGCATCTTACCGTCAATGATGTATGACCCGGCTATGGTACCTACATTAGGCACCTTGAATGTTTGCCGCACCTCTGCCCGGCCAAGATACTTTTCGCGGTACTCAGGTTCCAGAAGACCCTCCATCGCCTTTTTAACGTCATCAATAGCTTCATAAATAACCCGGTACATGCGAATATCTATGTTTTCCTCTTCGCCGTACTTGCGGGCTTTGATATCGGGCCGGACGTTAAAGCCAATAATAATGGCATTGGAAGCCGAAGCCAACATGACATCGGTTTCAGTGACTGCTCCGACTGCAGAATGAATAACATTTACTTTTACTTCATTAGTGCTGAGCCGGAGTAATGATTGAGCCAGGGCTTCAATTGAGCCCTGCACATCGCCCTTGATAATTAAGTTAAGTTCTTTTATACCGGTATTTTGCATCTGCTTAAAGAAATCATCCAGGGAAATTCTGCTGCTTTGTTTTTGATCTTCTAATTTCTTCTCACTCAGTCTTAAGCTGGCAATCTCTTTGGCTATCTTATCATCGGTAACAACTACCTTTTCTCCTACTTCCGGAACTTCGGACCAACCGGTGATCTCGACCGGCATAGAAGGATAAGCCAGGTCAACCCTGCGTCCCCTGAAATCAGTCATAGCCCGGACTTTGCACCAGGTAAAGCCACATACGATAGAATCCCCTATCTTAAGGGTTCCCTTTTGGACTAAAACCGTGGCCACCGCGCCCTTGCCCTTGTCTAATTGAGCTTCAATTACGACTCCTTCAGCCGAACGATTGGGATTTGCTTTTAGTTCCTGCATCTCTGCCAGTAAAGCGGTCATATCCAATAAATTCTCAATACCCATACCGGTTTTGGCGGATACCGGGATAAACATGGTGTCTCCGCCCCATTCTTCAGCGACGATGCTGTACTCGGTAAGCTGCTGCATAACTTTATCCGGATTTACATCGGGCTTATCCATTTTATTGAGCGCCACCAGGAAAGGAACCTTGGCCGCTTTAATATGGTTTATAGCCTCGATAGTCTGGGGCATAACCCCGTCATCGGCCGCTACTACCAATACCACAATGTCAGTAAGGTTGGCTCCTCTGGCCCGCATGGCCGTAAAAGCCTCATGGCCTGGTGTATCTATAAATGTTACTGATTTACCGCTATCGAGTTTAATTTGATAAGCACCTATGTGCTGGGTTATTCCGCCGGCTTCGCTGGAAACCACGTCGGCGTGACGGATCTTATCCAACAGGGAAGTTTTCCCATGATCTACATGCCCCATAACAGTTACTATTGGAGGACGCGGTACCAGGCTGTCGGGAGTATCAACTATTTCCTCCAAAATCTGCTGTTCTTGACTCAGTTCCCTCTCAACCTCGACATCATAGAGGGAACCCAAAATCTCCACCGTTTCAAAATCTATCTCTTGATTGATGGTAGCCATTATACCCAGCTCCATCAGCTTCTTCACGATCTCCCCGCTGCCTTTTGCTAATTTATCGGCTAACTCACGAACCTGGATGGTATCCCCTACCAGGATTTTCTCCGGGGTTAGCAGCACTTGCTCCTCTTTCTTCCGTTTATGTTTGCCTTTCTTCTGGGGACGGCTATAATCCCGGCTAACCATCGGCTTTTGAGCAGGAGTCTTCTTACCAGCCTTATCTTTCCCACCAAAGCCTGGTTTACGCGCTCCATCATAGGTTGGCGGCTGAGCCCGTACCGGGCTTTTTTCAGGTCCCTTTTTAACCTCAGCCCCAAATGGTTTTTTGCCGGGTATGGGACCCGTTCCTTGGGGACGGGGGGCTTGAGCTCCGCCGGGGCGTGCTCCTGCTTCCTGATGAGATATTGGTCTTCTCTCTTGCCCGCCCGCAGGCCGTGGTCTGGGTACCCCCGCTGACGGGGTTTGGCCCGGTCTGGGTGCTTGAACAGGTCTGGACATATGAGGACGTTGTCCCTGCCCACTACCAGGTTGGGCTGGACGATTAACCGGTTGGGCTGGACGAGCATGTTCTGGAGCTCTGGTAGCAGCGTCCGTTGGCTGATAAGGCCGTCCGGTTTTGGCAGGTTGAGTTGCTCCCCCGGGGGTTATATTCCTTCGTTCCTGTTGTCCAACCTTAGCAGCTGGTTGCTGCCCGGCAGAGACTACAGGCTGTTTATTCGCAGCCGGCGGGGCTGCCGGTGTGGTTGACGCATTCAAATCCTGACGTGATTGACCACGGACAGCTGTTCTGTCCGGCGGGGTGGCAGCTTTGCTGGGAGGCTTGGCAGGTGTCTTTTCGGGTACCGGTTCGGTCTCATACCCAAGGCGTTTTCTCACCCAGGTAACCTGCGAATCTTCCATGGTACTCATATGGTTTTTAACTTCCAAACCCAAACCATGCAGGGTTTCTACCATTTGCTTACTTGGTATGCCTAATTCTTTTGCTAATTCATGCACTCTTATTTTGGCCATTCAACCACCCCCGTCGTTTTTGCCTCTATATAAACAGACTTAACAGCCTCTACTATTGCTTTTGCTATACCTGGATCATTGATCGTCAAAGCCACCCGATAGGGTTTTCCTATACTTCTGCCGAGTGAATATTTATCTCCTAATACAACCCGGGGGATCTTTTGCTTCTGGCTGAGTCTTAACAGCTCATCCCTGGTGTTTGTAGATATATCTTCGCTCATCACCAAGAGACAAGCTTTTCCCCGCAGGCTTTTCTCAGCAGCCATGGTTCCTGAAGATATCTTCCCGGCCCGCTGTGCTATACCCATAAGATTATAAACCTTTTGCAACTTGCCACCTGCCTTGTCAGGAAACCGGCAATTTCGCCTTGATTGATTCGATTATTTCGGCATCGATCTCTTGTTCCAATGCCTTTTGCAGACGTTTGCCTTTAACTGCCAGCGTCAAACAATTTGAATCTCTGCAAATATAGGCACCTCGACCTGATTTCTTGCCGCTTTCATCCAATTCAATGGTTCCCTGCGGTGTTCTGACTATCCGGATCAGTTCCTTTTTATTCCTCATAACCCGGCAACCCACACACATTCGCTGCGGAACCTTGCGCACTTTAGGCATCCTGGTCATACTCCTCTTCGGCCTGGCTCTCACTCTTTATATCAATCTTCCAGCCGGTTAATTTGGCTGCTAAACGGGCGTTTTGCCCCTCCTTGCCAATTGCCAGGGAAAGCTGGTAGTCGGGCACTATAACCCGTGCCTTTTTGCCCTCGATATCGATTTCCACAGCTAATACTTTGGATGGGCTCAAGGCGTTGGCGATAAATTTTTCCGGGTCCTTATGATATTTGATTATATCAATCTTCTCCCCGTTGAGTTCATTAACGATATTTTGAACCCTTATTCCCCTCGGTCCTACGCAGGCCCCAACCGAATCTATTTTATCATCCATGGAGTATACAGATATTTTTGAACGTGAACCCGCTTCACGAGCAATAGTCTTGATTTCTACCAATCCTTCGTATATCTCCGGAACCTCTAATTCAAACAGTCGTTTCAGGAAAAAAGGATGGGTGCGGGAAATAAAAACACTGGGACCCTTGGAAGTATTTTTTACTTCATATATATATCCTTTTATTCTCTGCCCCACCTCATACCGTTCTGAAAATATCTGATCGGCGGGCAGCATTATTCCTTCGGTCCGGCCCAGGTTTACTACAACAGTCTTGGCTTCGATCCTTTGTATCACGCCGGTTACAACTTCACCCTCGCGATCCGAAAACTCTTCAAATATCAAACTCCGTTCGGCTTCTCTTAGTTTCTGCACCACCACCTGTTTGGCGGTTTGGGCAGCTATACGGCCAAAATCTGAAGGCGTTACCTCGACATTAACGATGTCATCTACAGCCGACGAAGGATCTATTTCTACTGCCTCGTCCACGGAAATTTCTAAACAAGTATCCTTAACATCTTCAGTAACCCTTTTTTGGGCGAAGACTTGAACTTCCCCGGTGATTTGATTCATTTCCACGCTTACATTCTGGGAAGTGCCGAAATTCTTTTTGTAGGCAGTATTCAGTGCAGACTTTATTGCCTCAATCAAAGCTGTTTGAGGTATCCCCCGTTCCTTTTCCAATTCTCGCAGGGCTAGAATTAGCTCTTGGGACATTGTTTTTCCTCCTTATATCTCGGGATGCAGCCGAACCATTGATATGATCTCCCGGCTTATGGTCTGTGGCTGACCGTCAATTTCAACTATTATGGTATCAGGATTGGATGAGACTAGAATTCCGATAGTCTTCTTCTTGCCCTCCACTGGTTGCGTGGTCTTTACCAACACCCGCGCTCCTTGATACTTAATGAATTCTTTATCTTTCTTCAAAATTCGGTCAATACCTGGTGATGATACTTCCAAATAGTCATAATCCAACTGGGCTTCGTTGTCCAGGTAATCCTTGACGGCTCTGGTAGCTGCCACACAGGTATCAGTATCCACCCCTGCGGCACAATCGATAAAAATCCTCAAAATGAAGCCATTCTGCTCACGTCTGTATTCAATATCATAGAGTTCTATACCCTGTTTTTCCAGCTTGTTGGTTATATTGGCAGTGACCTGCGCCGAAATCGGCCCTTTGTGGGTCATCGCTTCCAACCTCCATTTAGCGTATTTCCCGGCAATTACAATAGAAAGAGTGGGCCCGTACCCACTCTTTCTAATAAAATATTAGCAAGAATACAGTAGAAGTATAACACACTGGCATTTTATTATTCAAGTTTATGAGCATTTAAGCCGGATTTTTCTTAAGCAAACAGGCTAATTTGGTTCTTTTCCGGAAGGCCAATAAAGCAGTTCTCCTTGCGCAGTGTATCCATGGCGCTCTTGTTTAACCGGGACCGGGCCTGAAAATCTTCAATTGACAGATATTCTCCATCTTTGCGGCTGCTAATGATACCTTGGGCGGCGGAAACACCGATATTGGGCAGAGCCGCGAAAGGCAACAGCAACCCTTCGCCGGATATGATGAATTTACGAGCGTCGGATTGGTAAATATTAACCGGCTTAAAGTGAAATCCCCGGGCATACATCTCCATCACCAATTCCAAGACTGTCTGCAGTTTCTTCTCTTTTTGGGGGGCATTAAAACCTAACTTGTTGATCTCCTTGATTCGATCCCTGACAGTCTCATAGCCGCCCAAAATTGTCTCAGCTTCAAAATCCTCTGCCCGGATGCCAAAAAAGCTGGAGTAGAAAGCCAGGGGATGATTTATTTTGAACCAGGCTATCCTGAATGCCATGGTTACATATGCTACGGCATGCGCTTTGGGAAACATATACTTTATTTTTTGGCAGGATTCGATATACCAACCGGGTATGCCGCATTTCTCCATCAAATCAATGTCTTTTTCCTTTAGTCCTTTGCCCTTGCGAACCTTCTCCATTACTTCAAAAGCCTGGGTTTTATTCATATCCTGGTGAATCAAATAGGTCATAATATCATCACGGGTACAAATGACTTCATTGAGACTGGCTATATTATCCTCAATGAGATTTTGGGCATTATGGAGCCAGACATCAGTACCATGGGAGAGCCCGCTAATTCTCACCAATTCTGCAAAAGTAGTAGGCCGGGTAGTCTCCAGCATCTGCCGAACAAATGGCGTGCCAAACTCCGGTATTCCATAAGTACCTACTGTAGAGCTAATTTCCTCCGCTTTAACCCCCAGAGGTTCTACTCCGGAAAACAGCAGCATGGTCTGTTTGTCCGACAGGCTCAGTGAAGAGGCTCGGATACCGGTTAGATCCTCTAATTCCTTGATCACGGTCGGATCGTCATGACCTAGTATATCAAGTTTAACTAACTGGTCGCCAATGGCATGATATTCAAAGTGAGTGGTGATTACTCCTGAATCCTTGTTATCGGCTGGGTGCTGTAAAGGGGTAAAATCCATTATATCCTTATCGGTAGGGACTACTATTAATCCCCCTGGATGCTGGCCGGTGGTCCTTCGTACCCCCGTGACACCGTTGGCCAGGCGGCTCATTTCCGAGTTTTTAACATTTAGGTCCTGCTTTTCTGCATACTTTTTCACGAAACCATAAGCAGTCTTATCTGCTATGGTTGAAATGGTACCTGCTCTATAAACGTTCTGGCTTCCAAATAGTTCTTCTACATATTGATGAGCATGGCTCTGGTAATCTCCAGAAAAGTTAAGGTCGATATCCGGTATCTTGTCGCCCTCAAACCCCATAAAAGTCTCAAAGGGAATATCGAAACCATCTTTAGCCAAGTCATGACCGCAGCCTGGACATACCTTATCATCCAAATCAGCTCCGCAGCCCAGATTTCCGCTGTTTACAAACTCGCAGTAGAAGCAATTGGGACATATATAATGGGGAGGCAGGGCATTGACCTCGGTTATTCCAGTCAAGTATGCGACCAGAGATGAGCCCACTGATCCTCTTGAGCCAACCAAATATCCATCCTGGTTGGATTTCCTGACAAGTTTATGAGCAATTAAATAGAGCACAGAAAAACCATGCCCAACTATCGAATTCAGTTCCCGTTTTATACGTTCTTCCACTAAACCAGGCAGCTGTGGTCCATAAACGACATGGGCATTCCGCCAGGTCAGATCCTCTATCTCCTCTTCGGCTCCTTCTATTTTTGGGGGATAGAATCCATCCGGAACCGGCTGAACATCTTCAATCTGAGCAGAAATTAAAGCCGGGCCCTCAATGACCACCTTTGCCGCGTCTTCCGGGCCTAAATAGTCAAATTCCGCCAGCATCTCATCGGTGGTTCGAAAAAAGAGGGGCATATGTTCCTCGGCATCTTCGTAGTCCTGTCCGCCTTTGATTATAGTACGATACTTTTCGTGATGAGGATCTAGAAAATGCACATCGCCGGTAGCTACTACCGGTTTATTTAGTCTGCGTCCCAGAGTTACTACTTGCCGGTTAAAATTCAGCAGTTCTTCCTCTTCTCTAACCAGTCCTTTCCTGATCATAAAAGAGTTGTTCGAGCGTGGCTGAATCTCCAAATAATCGTAAAAGGATGCTATCGCCTCTAATTCTGCCGCACTGGCTCCTGCCGTTAATGCTCTAAATAATTCTCCGGCTTCACAAGCCGTACCCAGCAATAGTCCTTCCCGGTATTTAATCAGTTCCCTACGCGGTATGCGCGGCTGGCGGTAAAAATAATCCAAGTAACTCAGGCTTACCAATTTATATAGATTCTTGAGTCCGGTAACATTGCAGGCCAGCAGGATTATATGCCACGGTTTATCTTTTTTATCTTTCTCAACCATATAGCCTTCGACACCGTAAATAATTTTTATCTGGTGATCCGATTCTTTGTTTATTTCTTTTTGGGCCGCATAGGCTATAGGGAAGGCCTGAATACAGGCGTGGTCAGTAATGGCAATAGCCGGGTGATGCCACTGGGCAGCTCTTCTGATAAGATCCTTAATTTCGGTTAAACCATCCATCGAACTCATCTTGGTATGAGCATGAAGCTCGATTCTCTTCCTGGTACAGTTATCAGTGCGCAAGTCTGCTGGCAACAACATATATTGTTCCATGAATAAGGCCGTTTCTTTAACGCGGGGCTCGAACCGGGTGCTGCCCTTGACTTTAATCCGATCGCCAATTTGTATCTGATCATCCTCTTCTTGATTCCAGTACGCCTTTACTATAATTGTGTCGTCAAAATCGGTCAGATAATAATAGGACGCCAGTAATCCGTCCTGCATATAGACTACTTTCTTATCCCACACTTCACCTTCTGTAACCGCAGTTTTGATACCCTCCTCAACCTGGGCAACTGGGAGAGATTTTTCCCGGATAGACTTCACCAACCGGTTCTTGTCATGATAAGGTCCGCGTTTACCTTGCCGGGTAGCCGTTTTCAATGGAGCTATCACCTCAAGCTGCCCATCTGGCAAATATTCTTCTAGCTTGGGCTTTCGCGTACTCTTGCCTCCGAGTAAGGCCCGTACCAGGATTTGCAGGGAATATTCCTCCCAGAACCAATCTGCGATACGGGTACATAATCCCTTTGTAATGATGTTCTCGTAGATTTCATTGTGACCGCATATAATATCAATGCCGCGGTCTTTGAACTGCAGTTTTATCGAGGCAGACTTGAATATATTCTCTTCATCACCGTTGACACGGGAGGATAAATCATCGAGTCTTGAAATGAGTAAATGATGGAAAGCATCGTAAGACTCGTCCAGAGTTGGCAAAATCTGAATGCTTTGCAGGAAATCGTGGTATAAAAGTAATTGCTCTTCGGTTGCTCTGATATGGGTGGTGGGTATTGGCTGCGGAATCCGCACCCTTAATTTCCATGTTTTCTTGGTTTGATCTACCTCAACTTTCTCAATCCAGCAGTCTTTCCATAACGAAATCAAATCCTGTTTTACTCTATTACTAATAAAAGCATGAAAGCTTTGCGACACCCCTTAATCCCCCTGAAAAGATCTAGTTTAACCTGTCTATACTATGCATACCCCTGGCTGCGGAGAGCCGCTTTATGACCTCCTCTATTTCAACTTCGGGAGTCAAGCGCAACAACAATACTATTTCCAGCAGGTCCCCCTCCAGGCGGTCCAGGCTGATATTTTTTATAAGAACTCCCATCTCGCCAAGAATTGAGCCAATTATTCCTACCTGACCTGGACCATCGTCAACAACCACTACCAGACCTTTGTACAACCTCGATCCAGTGATCTGTTCCTCAAATTTAACAAAATAGACCAGCACAAAGAGAATCAGCATGGAGGTTACTACAGCGGGAATATACATACCTGCACCAACCGCCAGGCCAATGCAGGCCACTCCCCAAAGCCCGGCGGCAGTAGTAAGACCGCGTACGGT
The DNA here is from genome assembly GCA_034678805.1 of Syntrophomonadaceae bacterium. Lineage (GTDB taxonomy): Bacteria > Bacillota > Syntrophomonadia > Syntrophomonadales > Syntrophomonadaceae > PHAA01. The sequence goes on along the minus strand of JAXDBN010000216.1, from coordinate 14,272 downwards.
AGATCCTTCCTTCATTATTGTCCCGGCACCCAAAAAACCTATCCCGCTGACAACCTGCGCGGCTATACGGCCTGGATCAGCAGTGACAAACTGATGATACTGATAATACATATCAAGAGATATAACCATAGCCAGGGCTGAACCAACACATACCAAAGTGTAGGTCCTAAAGCCGGCCGGACGGTTCAGGCTTTCTCTTTCCAAGCCTATTATCCCGCCCAAAATACAAGCCAGGGTTAATTTAAATACTATCTCGTAGGTTGACATAAATGACCATCCCAGTATTTACTTTTGGGTTAGACCTTCATCAACTATAGCTCGAGCAAAAGCTCCCACCCGATCAATTTCGATTCGCACTGCTTCTGTTTCCCATCTTTTCTTCACCTCAACCTGATTTTCCTGCAGCGCTTTAGGGCCAATTGTTATTTTTATAGGAATACCAATCAAATCGGCGTCTTTAAATTTCACTCCAGCTCTCTCGTCACGATCATCCAAAATGACCTCCAGTCCCATACCCAGCAATTCAGCGTAAATATCCAATGCCGCCCTCATTTGGTCTTCTTTTTGGCTGTTGACGGGGATAATAATAACCTGATAAGGAGCAATGGGCATTGGCCAAATTATACCGTTGGCGTCATAGTTTTGCTCAACTGCAGCAGCCATGGTGCGTGATACCCCAATACCGTAGCATCCCATTACCATAGCCTTCTCTTCTCCTTCTGCATTGCGATAGAAAGCATGCAAAGCATCAGAGTATTTGGTTCCCAGTTTAAAGACGTGTCCAACTTCAATGCCTCTTATGGCTTTCATGCTGCTATTGCAGGCCGGGCACGGATCACCTTCAATCACATTCTTAAAATCGCCTACGGCAGTTGGTACGAAATCGCGGCCCACATTGACGTTGATATAATGGAAGCCATCTTCATTGGCGCCGCAACTAAAATTCCTCAAAACCGATACTTCTTTATCCATAAGTATTTTGGCCTTAAGACTAACTGGCCCAAGCGAACCGAATCCGGCCGCACATATATTACGGACCGATTCTTCATCGGCCATGAACAGTTGATTGCAGCCCAAATAATTTTTTAGTTTGATCTCATTGAGTTCACGATCTCCACGGAGAATTACGGCTAGTATTTCTCCATCCGCACTATACATGAGCGTTTTAACTTGTTTTTCTTCCGGGATATGAAGTTGCTCAACCAAGTCCTGAATAGTTCTTAATCCTGGCGTAGCTATCTTTTCCAGTGGTTCAAGTTTGTCCAGATTAGCTTCAGCTTTCGGTTCTGCGCAGACAGCCTTTTCTACATTGGCTGCATAATCACAAGCGTCACAATATATTACCGTACACTCACCGCTATCAGCCAATACCATAAACTCATGGCTTTCATTACCTCCAATAGCCCCGCTATCTGCTTCGACAACCCGGTATTTGAGTGCCATTCTTTCAAAAATGGCCTGGTAGGCCGCATACATTTTTCGATAGGAAATGTCCAAACCATCATCATCCTCATCGAATGAGTAAAGGTCCTTCATTATAAACTCACGTCCCCGCATTAGTCCAAAACGGGGGCGGATCTCGTCCCGATATTTATTCTGAATCTGGTACAACAGCAATGGTAAGTCCCGATAGGAATGGACTTCAGCATCGACCAGGGTGGTGATCATTTCTTCATGGGTAGGCCCCAGGGCAAAACCACGATTATGCCGGTCGGTTAGGCGGAACATTTCATCCCCGTAAACTGTCCAGCGCCCAGTTCTTTCCCAGAGCTCACGCGGTTGAATGATAGGCATAAGCACTTCCTGTCCCCCGGCTTTATCCATTTCTTCCCGCACAATGTTTTCAAGCTTTCTCAGTACTCTCCGCCCAAGAGGTAAATAACTGTATACCCCAGCGCTGGCCTTCCTGATAAATCCTGCCCTTAATAAAAGTTGATGGCTGACTATCTCGGCTTCACTGGGTACTTCTCTAAGGGTCGGATAGAACAATTGTGATGCCTTCAAAATTTAACCTCCTCAATATTTGGCCATATAATTCTCTTCTTTAGGAATAGATTACTAGAGGATTTCTTATTTAGCAAAGTATTTCGGGACTATTTTAATCCCTGTTTTATCGACTCTATCTCAGCGAGAAGCTCTGCCAGCATATTTTTCTCCGGTACCTTTTTAACGATTTCACCTTTGCGGAATAGCAGACCGAAGCCCCTGCCGCCGGCGATACCGACATCTGCTTCCCGGGCTTCACCCGGCCCGTTTACAACGCAGCCCATCACCGCTACCTTGAGTGGCTCCGGCAAGGGACGTATACTACGATCAACCTCTTCAGCCAGTTTAATTAGGTCCACTTCACAACGTCCGCAGGTGGGGCACGATATCAATTCCATCCCTCGATGCCGTAAATTCAAGATACGCAGTAACTCGTACGCCGCCCAGACTTCCTCTGCCGGATCTGCGGTCAGGGAAAAGCGTACCGTATCACCAATTCCTTCGTATAGCAGCATCCCGATTCCCAACGATGATTTTATTAAGGCCCGGTCCTTGGTTCCCGCTTCGGTTATGCCTATATGCATAGGATAATCTACTGTTTCGGCCATCAAACGATAAGCATCCAGACTAAGCAGTACTGAGGATGATTTTAAGGAAAGTTTGATCTCCCTGAAGTCCATATCCTCTAAAATCTTTATATTTTCCATGGCACTTTCCACCATGGCTTCTTTACAGACTGAACCGTATTTCTCCAGCATTCTCTTATCCAGCGAGCCGGAGTTAACTCCAATACGGATGGGAACCAGCCGGTCCCGGCAGGCAGTTACCACCGCTGCAACTTTATGCTTGTCCCCTATGTTGCCGGGATTTATGCGCAGTCCATCCGCCCCGGCCGCAACACTCTTCAAGGCTAGCTTATAGTCGAAATGAATATCTGCTACCAGAGGAATGGAAATGGATTTCTTAATTTCAGCTATTGCTGCTGCCGCCTCATTGTCAAGGACTGCTACTCTAATGATTTCACAGCCAGCCTGCTCCAATTTCTTTATCTGGGCCACAGTTGTATTCACATTCCGGGTATCCGTATTGGTCATTGATTGGACCACAACCGGATTATCACCGCCTACCGGCACTGTCCCAACTCGAACCACTCTGGTTTTTCTGCGCATTAGATCATCCCTTAATCAATCTGACTATATCGTTATAGGTAGCAAATATTATTAACAGCACCAGGAACATAAAACCTAACCAATGGATGAAGCCTTCCTTCTCCGGATCCAGAGGTTTACGTCTTATCTTTTCTACCAGGGCAAAAACAATTCGGCTGCCATCCAGGGCAGGAATAGGCAGCAGATTGAGAACACCCAGGTTAATACTAAGAAAAGCAGTAAAGTTTAGTAAATATACCATGCCTCCACGGGCTGCCTGGCCAACCATACTGGTTATACCAACAGGCCCGGCGATATCCGATGAAGAAGCTCCACCCGATAGTAATATTCCAAGACCCTTTAGCAGGATAATTGTCATTTGAAAAGTCTGCACGAAGCCCAGTTTTACTGACTCGATTATTCCCTGGCGGACAAAATACACCTGAGGATATACTCCTACAATTGGATTGCCTGTGGTTTCATCCTTAACCGATACCATGGTGGTAGTTCTGACCTCGCCATCGCGCTCTATTTCTGCCACCAAAGAAGTCCCAACTTCATTATCTTGTATAGTTTGAACAAATTCATCCCAACTGTTTACGTCCTTGCCATTCATCGTGAGGACGCGGTCGTTATTTTGCAGGCCTGCGGCATAGGCGGGTTTGCCTTTCATCACTTCTCCAATCACTGGCTGGTCGCTGGGATAACCCAATCCGATGACTGCAAAGGTATATATGAATATGACTACTGCCAGTACAAAATTCATAAAGGGGCCGGAAAAGGCAACCGCCATCTTTTCCCATGGTTTGCGGTTGTTAAATCCTTCCGGATTGTTCATATCGCCGGGTTCTTCACCAGCCATCCGCACAAATCCACCCAGGGGAATCAGCCGCAATGAGTATTCTATCCCTTCTTTTCGGGTGGAATATAATTTTTTGCCAAAACCAAGGCTAAACTCGTAAACAGGTATCCCAATTTTGCGAGCCACCCAAAAATGCCCGACCTCATGAACCAGAATCAGGATGGCCAATATGATTATAGCAGTAACAATTGTCATTTTCTTCGTCCTTTCTTTGCCTGTTCCAGGCAATACATACGGCCCCAGCGATCCATCTCGAAAATCTCTTCCAGGGAAGGTTTTGCCATTGTCTCATGGTCATTCATTACTTTTTGTACCAGCCTGGCAATATCCAAGAAACCTATCTCACCCTTAAGGAATAAATTAACCGCCACCTCATTGGCTGCATTCATTACTGCAGGCATAGAACCTCCCGTACGGCCGGCCTCGTATGCCTCAGCCAAAAGGGGAAATTTGACCAGATCAGGTTTTTCAAAGTGGATACAACCGACTTGACTAAAATCAAGGGATTCAGCCGGGGAAGGCATTCTTGCGGGATATGACAGGGCGTATTGGATTGGTATCCTCATATCAGCCACCCCCAGGTGCCCCAAAAATGAACCGTCAACCAATTCCACCATTGAATGAATCACGCTTTCCCTCTGCACCAGCACTTTAATATGGTCATAGTCAACATTGAACAAATGATGGGCTTCAATTACTTCCAGCCCCTTATTCATTAAAGTAGCTGAATCAACTGTTATTTTGGGTCCCATCTTCCAGTTGGGGTGTTTTAATGCCATTGCTGCAGTGACCCGGCTTAAATCATCAACGCTAAACTCCCGAAAAGGACCACCCGAAGCAGTTAGCCAAAGGTTACGCAAATTTCGGATTTCTCCAGCCAGGCACTGGAATATAGCAGAATGTTCACTGTCCACGGGTATAATTTCCGCTTTTTTCTCCCGGGCCAAGCTCATCACGATATCGCCGGCGGCTACTAAAGTCTCTTTATTGGCCAGGGCTACACGCCTTGACTTGTTAATGGCCGATAATGTAGGCAAAATTCCAATAGCGCCGCTGACTGCAACCAGGACTATATCCACACCCTCCTGCTCGGCTAGCTCACACATACCGTCCAAGCCTACTAGAATATTATATTCCCGGTCAAGTTGGTTCTTCAATGCTCCGTAACTGGCCTCATCACCGAGAGCTACAGAGATGGGATGATATTTATCCGCCTGCTGGGCAATTTCATCCACCTCATCACGGGCAGCTAATCCTACCACCTTGAACTTATCGGGATGGAGGTCAATTACTTCGAGAGCCTGCTTCCCGATTGATCCGGTTGATCCAAGAATAACGACATTTTGGATGGCTTCACTCAACTTTTTTCACTCCAGTCAAAACGATCAAAGATTCCCGCCCGGTAGCAAGCCAAAAAGATTACCACGAGAATGGGCCCTATAATCATCCCTAAAACTCCGCCCAATTGCAGACCCACATATAATGCTATTAACGTCACCAGCGGGTGCAGCCCAATGCTGTCCCCCACTACCTGGGGTTCCAGGAACTGCCTCACCACGATGATTATTAAGTATACTACGGTAAGGCTGATTCCCATACCGGTATTACCTTGAATGAACTCCCAGATCATCCACGGGATGAACACGAGGCCAGGACCCAGGATGGGCAGAATATCCATTAATCCGACCAAAACACCTATAAGGAAAGCATATTTTACGCCTAATATTTTTAGAGAAACCAACGTTATAATAGCTGTTATGGTAATTAAGATACTGTATGCCTTAATGAAACCGCTAAGGGCTTTTATCAGTTCATGGACTATATTGGTCCCATCCGCCCGCACTGATGACGGCATAATTCTAATTATGAAAGTCCGAATGAGAGCCCGGTCTTTAGTAACAAGATAAGTAGCCACCATGGCAATACCTACAAAAACGAGTATATTTGGCAATTTAATGAACCCTTGTACTAGTGTCTCGATAGTATTATTCATTAACAGTTGACTGAATTCCAAGCCTCTCTGGACATAACCTTGCAGCGCAGCATCTATCTGAGGAGGAAGATTTAACTCAAGAAAGGATATTTGGAATTGACTCACAGCTAACGTGACCTGGTTGATTATATCATCCGATCGGGACAAGGCTAATCTATATAAATCAGATAGTTCTCTGATAATGACCGCCGATACTAAAACTAAAAAGGCTATAAATCCCCCAACTACCAAGACCAGGCTCAGCACCACCGCTAGATTACGTTTTAACTTGGCCCTGATCTCAAAAAAGTTGACTACCGGCTCAATGACAATAGCAAATACGATAGCAAGAATGAATGGCATTAGTACTACCGGAAAATAGGAGGCTACTTTACCCAGCATCGGCAGAACATAAGCAGCTAGAAGGTGGATGGCCAGCAGAACCATAACCAGACTGCTTAAGGCCAACAGTCTCTTCAGGCTTCGCTTTAATTCAGGCTCCATTCCATCACCCCCGAAGTACTCGTTTCAGTTTACCACTGATACCTGGTGTCCAATACTTACCCCGTTAACATATTTATTGTCGCAATTAACGGAATACCACCAAAAAATAGTAGATCGCCGGCATTACTAACATTAGACTGTCGAAACGGTCTAAAACTCCGCCATGACCTGGTATTATTCTTCCAGAATCTTTCACTTCCATATACCTTTTAATCGCGGACTCGAGCAAATCGCCAATCTGTGCGGCTGCACTCGCGGCAACCGCCATTAAAACCATTGAGATGTATGGATAGTCAAATTTAGTGAAGTATTTAAATAACACTGCGGCCAACACCGCCAACAAAATAGCACCACCCGCACCCTCTTGAGTCTTAGCAGGACTAAGTTGGGGTGCTAGTTTATGTTTGCCCCAAAGGTGACCAAAAGTGTACCCTCCAATATCACTGGCCCAGGTTAGCATAAATACCATCAGCAAGACTATAAATGATTCTTCATGTACACCCAAAGCCAAGGCAAAACTGAAGAAGAAACCAGTATATACCGAAGCAAATATGTTCATAGCCAGGTCAACAATATTGATGCGCGGATAGCTCAGAAGCATGGTAAGCACCATAAGCAGTAATCCCGCAAATACCAAGCCCGTCAGATACTGGTCCAGAGACATACGAAATAATAATATGAAAGCAAGAATGTATGTTGCCGGCCACATCGGATGCAAACCTTTATGCTGCATCATCACCAGGAATTCCAGCAATGCTACTGCGGTCAGTGCCATAATGAATCCCTGCCAGTACCAACCACCCATATAGATAATGCCTAACAGAAAAGGAACCCCAATTACCGCAGTGAGTATTCGCGTCTTAAGCATAAACAATCCCAATCATCACTTACTTAATCCTCCAAACCTTCTGTCTCTTCCCTGGTACTCTTTTATGGCCCCGCGGAGGTCATCCGGGGTGAAATCAGGCCACAGTACGTCGCTTACTACTATTTCAGCATATGCCACCTGCCATAGCATGAAGTTGCTGATTCGCATTTCACCAGCGGTGCGTATCAGTAAATCAGGATCAGGCATTCCCGCAGTATAGAGAAATTGTGCAAATATCTGTTCATCAATCTCCTCTGGTTTTATTTGATCCTGCTGTACTTTGGCTGCCAATAGTTTTACCGCGTCAACTATTTCTCTTCTCGATCCATAGTTAAGGGCAATATTGAACCTAAGTCCAGTGTTGTTCTTAGTCATATCGAGGGCACGACTAATTTCGATCTGGCAGCGCTGCGGGATCACCAAGTAGTCGCCCAATATATGGATTTGGACATTATTTTTATGTAATTCCTCTAACTCACGATGTAAGAACTCAACCAAAAGGTTCATTAGATAATCCACTTCTGGCTCCGGTCTTTTCCAATTCTCTGTTGAGAAGGCAAACACGGTTAGGTAGGGGACCTTAAGATCGTCACAGGTCTGTACCACCTTCTTCAAGGTGCTCATACCAGCTCGGTGCCCTAACGTCCGGGGCAGCAAGCGCCGTTGTGCCCATCTTCCGTTGCCATCCATTATTATGGCAATGTGACGGGGCATGCGGCCTGCACTAATGGTATCATCAGTATGCTTGTCTTTCTTGGCCAAGGTTTTCCTTACCTCCAGAATTAATAAAACCCCCATTAGGGGGTATAAATAAATATTACCATAGCCGGATTAGTGTTGATAACCATCCGTTAAACTTCCATTATCTCTTTTTCTTTTTGCTGCAATATCTGGTCTATGTCCTTGATACATTTATCCGTAACCTTCTGGATATCGTCGAGTCCCTTTTTACTGGCATCTTCCGATATTAGTTTGTCCTTTTCGCTGGCTTTTATCATATCATTGGCTTCTCTTCTAATATTACGGATAGCTACTTTCCCTTCCTCAGCCCTTTTCTTGACGACTTTGACCAGGTCCTTTCTGCGCTCCTCGGTTAATTGGGGTATATTAAGCCTGATTACGTTGCCGTCATTATTGGGGTTAATTCCAAGGTCGGATTTCATTATTGCCTTCTCTATCTCGGCAATACTGCTTTTATCCCAGGGATTGATAATAAGCAGCCGCGCTTCCGGTACATTAATATTTGCCAGCTGGTTAATGGGGGTAGGGGCACCATAATAATTCACCATGATCTTATCAACCATGGCAGGATTGGCGCGGCCGGCCCGCATCCCAGCGAAATCTCCGATTAAATGTTCAATGGTTTTATTCATTCTGCCTTCGGCATCTTCTAGAATCTCGTCTACCACAATTATTACCTCCCTACATAGGTGCCAATATCTTCACCCATCACTGCTTTCAATATATTCCCGTCCTTGGTTAAATCGAAGACAATTATCGGTATATTATTGTCCATACATAAAGAAGCTGCGGTTGAATCCATAACCCGTAAGCCCATGTTTATTACATCTATATAATCGAGCACATCATATTTTAGGGCATCGGGATTATGCACCGGATCTGAATCATATACGCCATCGACCTTCTTGGCCATCAGAATAACCTCGGCTTCAATCTCAGCTGACCTTAGAGCAGCAGTAGTATCAGTTGAAAAATAGGGATTTCCTGTACCAGCCGCGAAGATGACAACCCGGCCTTTTTCCAGATGACGAATAGCACGCCTTCTTATATAGGGTTCAGCTACTTCTTTCATTTCAATAGCTGACATGACCCTGGTCACCATGCCTTCATTCTCCAGCGCGTCCTGCATAGCCAGCGAGTTGATTACGGTAGCCAACATCCCCATATAATCTGCAGTTGCCCGCTCCATTCCTTTGGCACTGCCTGATACACCGCGCCAGATGTTTCCTCCGCCGACCACAATGGCTACCTCTACCCCGGTCTCCGCTACCTCAACGACCTGCCGGGCAATAGAAGAAAGCACAGAATGTTCGATACCATACCCTTTATCTCCTGCCAAAGCTTCGCCGCTTAGTTTTAGAATTATTCTCTTATACTTAGGACTCTGCATCTGACTCCCCCCAGATTCCAACTTAACAAGACTTGAATTTTTCCGGCTCGAGTTTATCCTTTGATCTGGGACATAACTTCGGCCGCAAAATCGGTTTGTTGCTTTTCAATACCCTCGCCTACTTCATAGCGGGTAAACCGGCGCACGGTAATATTTTCGCCTATTTTCGCAACATGCTCATGGATTAATTGCTGAACCGTTTTGTCTGGATCCTTTATAAACTGCTGCTCCAGCAAGCAATTTTCTTTGTAAAACTTGTCAATACGGCCTTCTACCATTTTATCGATGATTTTCTCCGGTTTGCCTTCTTCCAAAGCCTGGGCTTTGAGCACCTCACGCTCGTGTTCCAAATCGGCACTGGGTACCTGCTCCCGAGCAAGATAGGCGGGATTAGTGGCTGCAATCTGCATTGCTATATCATAAGCCAGCTGTCTGAACTCGTCAGTATTGCCAACAAAATCTGTTTCGCAGTTGACCTCTACCAATACCCCTATGCGGCCTTTGCCATGAATATACGATACTACTACCCCTTCGCTGGCTACCCGGCCAGCTTTTTTGGCGGCTTTGGCTAATCCTTTGGTTCTAAGCTCATCAATAGCTTTTTCTATATCTCCACTGGTTTCCACCAGTACCTTCTTACAGTCCATCATCCCAGCGCCAGTTCTCTCACGCAGTTCCTTAACCATTACTGCTGTAATCTCCACTTGATATCCTCCTTTATTGCATTCGTTATTCTCATAAAAAAAGGGTGTACCGGAAAACCCGTTCACCCTTTAGTCTTCTTTATCCGGCAACTTGTTCTCCCTGCTTACTTTCCAGAACCGCATCCGCTATCTTGGAAGAGATTAATCTTACCGCCCGGATCGCATCGTCATTCCCCGGGATCACATAATCTATTTCATCCGGGTCACAGTTGGTATCAACTATTGCTACTACCGGTATGTTCAGCTTACGAGCTTCCGCAACCGCGATCTTTTCCTTGCGAGGATCGACTACAAACACTGCACCCGGTAATTTCTCCATATCCTTAATACCGCCCAGGAACCTTTCCAATCTCTCTCTTTCATTTCTGAGTTTGGCAACTTCCTTCTTGGTAAGGACTTCAAAAGCTCCTTCAGTTTCCATTCTTTCCAACTCTTTTAATCTGAATACGCGCTTACGGATGGTTTTATAGTTGGTTAGCATACCGCCCAGCCAACGCTGGTTGACGAAAAACATTTCACATCTTCTGGCTTCGTCCTTAATAGTCTCCTGGGCCTGCTTCTTGGTGCCTACAAAGAGTATTCCTTTTCCCTCAGCAACTACTTCCTTAACAAAGGCATAAGCCTCATCAAATTTTTTGACCGTTTGCTGGAGATCAATGATATAAATTCCGTTTCTCTCCATATAAATATAACGGTCCATTTTGGGATTCCATCTTCTCGTCTGATGCCCGAAATGAACACCAGCCTCCAGTAATTGCTTCATGGTAATTACTGACATAATACACCTCCTGTTTGTTTTAATCCTCCGCAGGCTTCATTTCTTCGGGAGACTCCAAAGAGCAACCTCCTGACGATCGGCCGGCGTGTGAAATCATCAAATGATAATATATCACAAATAAATATAGGATTGCAAGAAAGTTGGATATTTACAGACATTAATACCTTTATGCAGCCAAGAAATTATCAGGTATATTCTGGAACATATTTCTGTTTATATAATTCCACAGGTCCGTGTTTTTTCACCAATTACTAGAATTAAATTCCCGTGCATTTTGTATATCCTTGTGCTAAATTGAACCCAAGGTGGTGACAGCGATGAAAATCAGTGAGATTATGACCCCTGATCCTATATCCCTGCGGCCGGAGCAGACTATTGGCGAGGCAGCGATCATTTTTATGGAAAAGCAAATAGATGGGGCTCCAGTAGTAGATGAAGATGGTAAATTAATCGGTTTATTTACCAAGAGCCATGTCTATCGGGCAATAAATGGTGACCGGGAATTTGACCGCCCCGTATCGTTGATGATGACGACGGATTTACTGGTAGGACATGCAGATGATGAATTCGGTGAAGTTGTAAATGCTAGTGTTCCGCGTTTGCCCGTAGTGGATGATCACAATCGCGTTGTAGGTATTGTAACCCGGGGGGATATAGCTAAAGCCTTTTTTAATTCCTATCAAAATATTTCCCTCGAACTGGATGCTATCATTAATTCCGCTCACAACATCATCGTGTCGATCGACGAGAAAGGTATGATAAAGGTTTGGAACGAGGCAGCCGAAAGGTTGTTCGGGGATAAAGCCGCTGATGTGGTGGGTAAGTATATTCAGGATGTTTTACCTGAAAGCGATCTTATCAATATAATTTCTACCGGTATCGCTGAGCCCCTAAAAAAAGTCAAGCTTCGGAGTAGTAATTTCCTTTCCAATCGTTCTCCTATAATAAAGGAAGGAAAAGTTGTCGGAGCTGTAGCTGTCCTATTGGATATCTCGGAGTTGGAGAACGTCTCCAGGGAGTTGGAACGATTTAAAGAACTAAACCGGGAATTGGATGCAATTATTGATTCCTCCTTTGATGGCTTATATATCACTGACGGAGATGGGCTTACTCTACGCTTGAACAAAGCCTATGAGCGTATAACGGGACTTGATGCCAATGAATTTATCGGCAAAAATGTCAGCACTATTGAGTCCGAAGGTATTGTCTCGGAGTCGGTAACGGCTCTGGTCCTTCAGAGACGTGAACCGGTTACTATCAGCCAGGAAATGAGAACGGGAAAAACAACTCTTGCTACTGGCAATCCGGTATTTGATGACGCAGGTAAAATATTTAGGGTGGTCAGTAATGTCAGAGATATAACCGAACTTAATGAACTGAGGCAGAAACTGGAGGAGGTTGAGAGTCTCAGTCAACATTATGAAACCCAATTGCGAACCCTAAAAATGCAATACACCGGTTCGGATAATATAATTACCAACTCCAGCAAAATGAAGACATTGCTATCTACGGTGATGAGATTAGCCCAGTTCGATTCAACTATTTTAGTAACCGGAGAATCAGGTACCGGCAAGGAATTAATAGCCGAAATAATTCATAACTACAGTAACCGTAAGGACGAACCATTCATAAAGGTTAACTGCGGTGCCATACCTGAACAACTTTTGGAATCGGAACTCTTTGGATATGATTATGGAGCTTTTACCGGAGCCAAAAAGGAAGGCAAACCGGGCTACTTTCAACTGGCATCGGGGGGAACTCTTTTCCTGGATGAAATAGGCGATCTCCCCTATAACCTTCAAGTCAAATTACTAAGGGTTCTGCAAAACAAGGAGATTGTGCGGGTAGGTGGTACCAAATCAATACCTGTCGATGTCCGCATTGTTACTGGAACCAACCATAACCTGCTGGAGTTGGTTGATAAAAAACTTTTCAGGGAGGATCTGTACTACAGATTAAATGTGGTCCCCATCAATGTTCCCCCGCTCCGGGAACGGAAAGAAGATATTCCTCCCTTGGTGTCTCATTTTATCAAGCTTTATAATCGCAAACACAAGCTAAACAAAAGGATTTCTCCAGAAATCATCGATATTTTTATGAGCTACAACTGGCCCGGTAATGTCCGGGAACTAGAAAATTTGATTGAAAGACTGATAGTAGTAACCACCAGGGATTTAATCACTCGCGAAGATCTGCCAACCTCTATAAGTTTTGGTTTGCCTTCATATGCTGAAGTAATTGTATCCGGTATTATTCCATTGCAGGAAGCCATCGAAAAAGTAGAGAAACAGATTCTCGAAAAGGCCTATCAAAAATACCGAACCAGCAGACAGATGGCAAAAGAACTCAAGGTAGACGCTTCTACCGTTGTACGTAAAGCGGCTAAATACGGTATTAGTCATAATGGAAGCGAGGAATTTTAGAAATTGTATACCCTGTTGCACCAGCGCATCGTTTTGCTGCATTGATGCAACATTTTTTTACTTTATAAAGATGATATAAATCATCACACCTTCAAACACGTTTTTTGCACAAAACCATTTATAATGGTCTTGTGTAAAATGTATCAAACCTATCACCATAATCTCTTCAAGATCGTACCTCTTATTTTTTTCTAAATTCCCAAGGATTTCATTGCACAAATGCAACAAAGAATATCAAGGGAGTAGTCTATTCGCCCTTTATTTATGGCGTTAATCCCTAGAGGACGGGTTTTATAGAAATCAGATATACAATGGCATGGTTCTTGCTTCATATATTTATTAGATTATGAGGATTTATTAGAAATATTTCGGATCAAGGGGAGTGGTGAAAATACTATTAAAAGATTTTCGATGTCGGAAATGTCAAAAACTATTAGGAAAGTATCTGGATTGCCGTCACCTGGAAATCAAATGTCCCCGTTGTGGATCAACCAATAGCCTCACCCCGGTAATTGTACCAAATGCTCGAGCAAACACACTACACGCCAGCTCAGTCTAGATTCGGCCCATTCAACAACTACATAGAAACGATTAGTCTGTTTAGAGAGCCAATGAGCCCCGCCAGATAATAAAATCTGCGGGGTTATTATTATGCCAATACAAGGGAGGTGAATTTTTAATCCACAAGTCCAGGTAGAATTCCCATTATTCGCAATTTTATAAAACTAAGGAGGAAGAAAACATGTCTGATTTTGTGCAGAAACTCGATATGAAAAGAGCGGATTATCCCAAGACAGTTGCAATTACAGGTTTCGGGGAGAGAAAACCTGATTTCAAAGGCATGGGCAAAAAGATAGACAACGTTTTTAAGAACTTCCGCGAAGTCGTATGCGTAG
>JAXDBN010000215.1:0-28631 GCA_034678805.1 Syntrophomonadaceae bacterium | reverse complement strand
CGTAAGCCGGAAATCTTTATCTCCTCTATGACCTGCTCGGCGGACATCGAATTTATCACTTGTTGGAGTGCATTATAACCGCCGGCATTTTTATAATCCTCGATCGATTCGGGATTGATATAGCCGCAATTGCGCAGGGCTACCCTGACCTGGCCGGCCATACAGTCATTGGGAACCTGGTCGCTGGCAACCCTGTACTTCTCCAGGGCCATCCCGCTTGCTTCGGACTCGATAATCTCCCGTGCGGTCTCCGGGGTTACGTTACCATAGGTATTAATACTGCCATCAGCATGAATCATGTCTACCAGCGGCTCATAATGGCACATACCGATACAACCGGTTTGCCGAAGTTCCCAGTCTAAACCCTGGTGCTCTATTTCAGCCTCGATTGCCTCCCATACCGGCAGGCCGCCGGCGGCAATTCCACAACTGCCCAAACCTATTCTGACAATCATGCTCCCACCTCTTCCCGGCTGGACTCAGCTTCCTGTTTATATATACCTCGGATTACATTACGGGCTTTATCAGGGGTTAAAGGTCCATAGGCTCGTCCATCAATCATCATGACCGGGGCCAGGCTGCAGCATCCCAGGCAGGCAGCTTCGTTTAGGGTGAACAAACCATCTTCAGTTGTTCCTCCCATTTCCACATTCAATTCATCGCAAAGGGCGGTTTCTATTTTATCGGCCCCATTAACATGACAAGCCGTTCCCTGGCAAAGTAAAATGAGGTGCTTACCAACCGGGGTGAGACGGAATTGCGCATAAAAGGTGGCTACCCCATATATCTTGGCCTTTTTAATACCGAGCTGGTCTGAAACATAATCAAGTACCGGCAAGGGCAGATATCCATATATGGCTTGAATCTGCTGCAGTACTGATATCAGACTGCCTTCTACTCCCCTGAATCTGTCTATCTGCTTTTTCAAATCAGCTAGTTGAACATCGGTGCTGACAGTCTGGACGTCAGACTTCTCGTGGCCTTCACAACAACAGGACATGAAATTACACCTTCCCCATATTATTATTAGTACATTATACAAGATTTCCGAAAAGCCGACAGGGGTGAAAAAAATGGGAGCTGGGCCACCAGCAGGCGGCTCCAACTCCCAACATGCAATAATTCAGCCCATCAGCAATAATACAATAGGCAGCAGAACAAATATAAGAATACTGTATTCTTGACTTCCCGGCCAGCAGAGCAGACTACCTAGGGCGTCTAATATATTACTTATCCGTACCAAGCGATCCAAAAAGTCCTGTTAATTTTTCTTCCCCAGTATTCCGCACAGATACTGGCCGGTATAGGAGGCCAGGCAAAGGGCCACCTCTTCGGGGGTTCCCTCCACAATAACCTGGCCTCCTTCTTCGCCGCCCTCCGGACCAAGGTCGATTATATAGTCGGCCGACTTGATAACATCCAGGTTATGCTCGATCACAACAACCGAGTTACCGGCTTCCACCAGGCGGTCCAACACCCCCAGCAGGTGCTTTACGTCTTCTTTGTGCAAACCGGTGGTCGGTTCATCCAAGATATACAGGTTCCTCCCCAGAGAGCGCTTGGAAAGCTCAGTTGATAGTTTGACCCGCTGGGCTTCGCCCCCGGACAAAGTGGGGGCAGACTGTCCCAACTGGATATAACCCAAGCCGACATCCTGCAGCACCTTTAACTTGCGCTCAATTTTAGGGATGCTGGCAAAGAATTCTACTCCTTCATCTACGGTCATAGCCAGGACATCAGATATGGTCTTGCCTTTATACTTGACCTCCAGGGTCTCACGGTTGTATCTTTTACCCTTGCACACCTCGCAAGGGATATATACATCGGGGAGAAAATGCATTTCGATCTTGATTATGCCATCCCCGGCGCAGGCCTCGCAGCGCCCCCCGCGTACGTTAAAGCTGAAACGTCCAGGTTTATAGCCCCTGACGCGAGCCTCGGCAGTATCAGCAAACAGCTCCCTGATCCCGTCAAAGGTACCAGTATAAGTGGCTGGATTAGAGCGCGGGGTTCTCCCGATCGCCGACTGGTCAATGTTGATTACCTTGTCAAGATGCATAAATCCTTCGATGGCATCGTGAGCTCCAGCCCGGTAACGACTATTGTGCAGTTTTTTCATCAAGGCCGGATAAAGGATATCCTGTACCAGGGTACTTTTGCCTGATCCGGAGACCCCGGTTATCACTACCATCTTACCCAATGGGATGCGCACCGTCAGGTTCTTAAGATTGTGCTGCCGGGCTCCTTTGATAACTAACTGTTCCCCATTGCCGGCCCGCCGCTGGCGGGGAAGCGGGATGGTGCGGGTACCAGCCAGGTATTGACCGGTTATAGATTTATCTGCCTTCATTATTTCCTCGACTGACCCGGCCGCTACCACTTGTCCCCCATGGATACCGGCCCCCGGTCCTATATCCACCACGTAATCGGCATTGTGGATGGTCTCCTCGTCATGTTCCACCACAATCACGGTATTACCAAGATCCCTCAGCCTTTTCAGGGTGTTCAGCAAACGATCATTATCCCGGGGATGCAAGCCGATGCTCGGCTCATCCAGTACATATAAAACTCCCACCAGACTGGATCCCACCTGGGTAGCCAGCCTTATGCGCTGCGCCTCACCCCCGGACAGGCTCCCTGCCGGGCGGTCCAGGGTCAAATAATTCAAACCCACGTCGATTAAGAAACGCAGCCTTTCGCTTATCTCTTTAATTATCTGCCGGCTAATCAGTGCCTCCCGTTTATCCAGCTGCAGTCTGGCCAGGAAATCTGTGATTTCATTAACGGCCATGGCTGTGACCTCGGCTATTGATTTACCGCCCAACAACACCGCCAATATTTCCGGGCGCAGCCTCTTCCCCTGGCAGGACGGGCAGAGCCTGATGGTCATAAATTTCTCCATCTCTTCGCGGGCCAGATCGGATTTGGTCTCCTGGTAACGCCTCTTTAAGGTGTTGATCACGCCCTCATAGCGGGTATAAAAAGAACCGGTTTCACCGTAGGAGTTAGTGTAGCTGATCTTGAATTGCTCCCCTTCATTACCGTGGAGGATTATTTCCATCTGCCGGGGAGTCAGAGTGTTAAGCGGTTTGTCCATAGGAATACCGTATTTCTCACTCATCCCCAGTAAAATCTGGCGGAAATAATTATGGGAACTGATCGACCAGGGTATTATTGCTCCTTCCTCGAGGGTAAGTCCGGTATCTAAAACCAGTGACGAGTCGAATTCTCGCTTCTCCCCCAGTCCACCGCATTCCGGGCAAGCGCCGAAGGGGCTGTTGAATGAAAACATACGGGGGCTCAGCTCGGGCAAACTGAAACCGCAATCGGGACAGGCAAAGTCACGGCTGAATAACATATCCTCTTCAATGTCGTCAGCCATTATCTGCCTTACCACTACCAAACCTTCACTTAGTTCCAGCGCCAGTTCCAGAGACTCAGCCAAACGGCTGCGAATACCTTCTTTTACTACCAGGCGGTCGATTACCGCGCTTATGTCATGTTTTTTGTTCTTGTCCAGCTCGATTACTTCGTCCGAAGTGTACTCGAATCCGTCCGCAATAATGCGCGTAAATCCATCCTTGTGCAGATTGTTGATTATTTTCTTATGCTCGCCCTTCTGGCCTTTGATTATAGGAGCCAGGATTTTTATACGGCTGCCTTCCGGCAGGGCCTGGACCGTGTCCACGATCTGATCTATTGTCTGCCGGCGAATGGGTTTATGGCAATGGGGACAATGAGGACGTCCCACCCGGGCAAACAGGAGGCGGATATAATCGTATATTTCTGTCACCGTCCCCACCGTGGAACGCGGATTATGGGAGGTAGTCTTCTGATCAATTGATATAGATGGCGACAGTCCCTCTATATAGTCGACATCCGGTTTGTCCATCTGCCCTAAAAATTGGCGGGCGTAGGTAGACAATGATTCCACGTAACGGCGCTGGCCTTCACTGTATATGGTATCGAAAGCCAGACTGGACTTGCCTGATCCTGACACCCCGGTGAATACTACCAGTTTGTCCCGGGGAATTTGAACATCGATATTCTTCAGATTGTGCTCGCGCGCACCCTTTACAAAAATATAGTCTTTCATCATTCAATCACCTTATATAACTATCTCTTTTTACGCTTCTTTTTGGGAGGTGAACTCAGCTCCCGGATCATGTCCCGCAGTGATGCCGCCCGTTCAAATTCCAGGGCCTCGGCCGCCTTGCGCATTTCTATCTCTATTTCACCGGCCAGTTTGGCTCTTTCTTCCTTGCTCAGGCCCTCGAAAAGAGATGGCCGGTAGTCCGCCGGCTCTTCCTGCACGGTAGCTTCAATGGCTGCGAAGACTGCTTTCTTGATTGTTTCCGGAGTTATATTATGGGCCAGGTTGTGAGCCACCTGTTTTTCCCGGCGGCGGTTGGTCTCGTCGATGGCCTGCTGCATGGATGGGGTGATACGATCAGCATACATAATAACCATCCCCTCCACGTTACGAGCCGCCCGGCCGGCGGTCTGGATCAAAGAGCGGCCTGAGCGCAGAAAACCTTCTTTATCGGCATCCAGAATAGCTACCAGGGCTACCTCGGGCAGATCCAAGCCTTCCCTCAACAGGTTGATCCCGACCAGTACGTCAAATTCACCGCTGCGCAATTCCCGCAGAATATCCATTCGTTCAAGGGCTTCGATGTCTGAATGCATATAACGCACCTTTATTCCGGCATCAGCCAAATAATCACACAGGTCCTCGGACATCCTCTTGGTCAAGGTGGTAACCAGCACCCGGTACCCCTTTTCAACCCGGATCTGAATCTCAGCCATGAGATCGTCTATCTGGTTAAGGGTGGGGCGAACTTCTATCTCCGGGTCCAGCAGTCCGGTGGGTCTGATTACCTGATCAGCCACCAGCTTGCTTTTCTCAATTTCATAGTCACCGGGAGTTGCACTGACATATATAACCTGGTTGATCTTTTTATCGAACTCCTCGAAAGTCAAGGGCCGGTTGTCCAGGGCTGAAGGCAGCCGGAATCCGTAATTAACCAGGTTCTCCTTGCGGGAGCGGTCGCCTGCATACATGCCCCGCACCTGGGGCACCGAAATGTGCGATTCATCCATAAACAATAAGAAATCCTTGGGGAAGAAATCAATCAAGGTATAGGGCGGCTCACCCGCTTTACGCCCGGTAATGTAACGGGAATAATTCTCGATGCCCTTGCAATACCCGATTTCCTTAATCATCTCCAGGTCATAACGAGTCCGCTGGGCAATACGCTGGGCTTCCAGCAGCTTACCTTCCTTCCCGAACTTCTCCAGTTGCAGGGCCAGTTCGGCTTCAATTTCTTCGGCAGCGGCCAGCATGTTATCGCGGGTGGTAACAAAATGGGAAGCCGGAAAAACCATGGCATGCATCTGTTTACCCAGGATTTCGCCTGTCATTGGCTTGTACTCCATGATACGCTCGATCTCATCACCCCAGAATTCAACCCGTAATGCCTTGTCCCAGGAGGAAGCAGGGAAAATCTCAACTACGTCGCCTCTTACCCGGAAGTTGCCCCGGAAAAAGCTGGTCTCATTTCGTTCATAATGGTTTTCGACCAGCTGCCTCAGCAGTTGGTCCCGGGACATCTGGGCTCCCGGGCGCAGCGAAACAGCCAGCTGATAGTAATCCTCCGGAGCTCCCAAACCATATATACATGAAACACTGGCTATAATTATCACGTCTCTCCGCTCCAGCAGCGAGGCGGTTGCGGAATGGCGGAATTTATCAATCTCATCATTTATCGATGAATCCTTTTCGATATAGGTATCGGTATGAGGTACATACGCTTCCGGTTGGTAATAATCATAGTAACTTATGAAGTATTCCACCGCGTTGTCGGGGAAAAACTGCTTAAACTCAGAGTACAGCTGGCCGGCCAGGGTCTTATTGGGCGCCATGACCAGGGCAGGGCGCTGCACCGCTTGTATGACCTGGGCCATCGTGAAGGTCTTTCCCGAACCTGTAACCCCAAGCAAGGTCATATCCCGGTAACCCGATCTGAGTCCCCCCACCAGCTGCCTTATAGCCTCCGGTTGGTCACCGGTAGGTACATAATCCGAATTAATGCGAAATTCCTGCATTTGACACTCCTTCTCTCCGGCCCACATAATTCGCAAATATATCATTTCATTATACTACAGCTACAGCAAAAAAACCGTTTACCGTCCAACCACCATAAAAAACCAGGTCCCCCAATAGGGGAGGGTTTTATTATTGCAGGATGACCGGTTTACGGTTATACAAATAAGAATAATATTATAGTCCAATACCTGGGAACATCAACAGCCACTTACCAAATGCCAGGCTAACATCCATTCCCAACAGCACTGTCTAATATTTCTGCGATTACCTTCAACCGTTTCTGATCAAGCTTTTCAAAATCCATTGACAACGTGTAATACTTCTTGACCTGGCTGGTCTTCTTTTGCATCTCGGACAGTTCTTTTTGTACTTGCAGGAGTAATGTCTCATAACGCCGATAAGCAGCACTGCCATTGACTGTCCATTGATCGAATCCCCCATCCGGCAAATAGCGGCTCATGTCAATGACCACGTCTCCTTGCCTGAGTACTGTCTCGGCCTGGTCAGACTCGATCAGAGCCAACTGCAGACTGCGAATTATGACCATCGCCAGATGGTCGGCATCTGAACCGCAATGGTAGTATTCCAGGGAGTATCCTTTCATTCCAGCTTGGGCCGCCAACTCATTAACTACCATGGACTTGCCGCTTCCCGGTGGTCCTTTGAAAATATACCTTTGCCGGCAGTCTGAACTGATCTCATCAATATAATTCACCACGCCCTCCGGAGTAATGGCGCGGGTAAAAAAATGTTTATGGCCGCGCCGCTGATCCAGGATACGGTTGGATAAATCCACGATCAGCTGCGCTACCTTATCCTTGTCCAGGTTGGCACTATTTACCTCTCTTATGCTCTCCTTAGCTTGAACAGTTGCATGTGTCAGGCGTACAGCCTTCTCCTGTGACTGCCGGATAGTATCCAGTAATTCCGTAATTGCCTGGGCGTTACCCTGCACAGCCGTGGCTTGGCTGTATTCGCCCAAATTAATTAATATTTCCCGCACCCCCGGGTAACGTGGATCAATGGGCTGCACCAGGCTGCCATTTATTACGGCGACATCCAATTGGGTAATGTATACGCCATCAGGATTAACCGGATCCAGGGATGAAACCCAGTATTCTATATCATAGCCCTGCTCGCACATGGCTTCTCCTACCAACCGGATAAAGGTGGCTTTTCCCGAGCCCGGAGCCCCTTTTAAAATAAAGACCTTGCTTAAACCATTGATTAATTCGGGAATAAAAGTGCAGAATCCCTGGTTGGTATAACTGCTGGCAAAAACATACCGGGTTTTGCCCTGATTGCTCAAACCCCTCACCTCGTGATCGCTTTTTTCTTAATATATTCAGAATGTGCTCATAGGGTGAACAGTTTGTGTTTAATCAGGCGCCAAAATCTTGCTGCGGCCGAGAAGATTTCATCGTCGCTTACACACATATGACTGAAATGGTTATCATCGGGAACCGGGATCAGACCCAGCTGCTGCCTGCCTTTAAGGTTCACAGTCCGCTGCAATAATTCACCGTCCCTGGCAATCTCAAGGAGCCCAATTCCCCCCTGCGCGGATACTAAATCCAAGACTTGCCGATAGCTGTGAACCGTCTCCCCCTTAACGCTGAGAATAATGTCATGAGAACGAAGGCCGCTGCGAAAAGCCGGGCTGCCCGGTAAAACATCCAGAACCATGACTCCCTGCTGGGGGGGTACATAGAGAGGAGCGCGGTTTTCCGACCTCATTCCCAGCCAGATTACCAGTTCATGACCTAATGGACTGTACAGGGCCAGCAGGGGCAGCATAATACTGTAACGGGATGTAACTATCGATAACATGATCAGACCGATACTGAAAACCAATAAGTGCCAGGATGATTTGCGTACTGCCTGAACCGGGGTTTTGGTGGTCGTAATCTCCCCGTAGCCCAGCATGGCCAGCAAAGGTACCAAAATATAGGTATGACTATTGCTGAAAACAGTGTTTCCCTGCAATAAAGGCCACCAGTCAGGAGTCATTATACTACCATTCGGTTCAATTACCCCTACCGTAACCAGGGCTGCCAGCGGTATCGGCCAAAACTGCTGCAGGTTGAAACCACCGCGTAAGCTGCCACCCTTATTGACATATATAGGCCAGGGACTGAAGGTTCCATTGACGAATATCAGCATACTCTCAACTAGATGCAGAACACCCACCAGTCCCATCAATTGCGGAATGTTGACATCAGGATACCCAAACACCAAATTAGCTGCGCTAAGCAGCCCGGCTGCATAGGCAAAGCATAAAAAACGGGGTTTAATCAACATCAGTAAAACCGCGGCCAGCCATAATTGCCCCACGGCAATCCCGGAAAGATCTACCCCCAAAATAATCAAAACAATGCTGCCGGTTATACCGCCCAATAACCCTAATAGAGTTGACAGCAGGGCCGCCAGCCAATATATATTTTTATTGCACTGCAGATTAGATTCCGATAAAGCCTGTAAACGACGGTATTGTATAGTAACCAGGACAAAAAGAAGTGCATATATAAACAAAAAAGAGGGCGATGTCAGAGCATTCACCAACACCCGCCCCAGTTCCCGAAGGATGGCATAGAAGAATTCCACTAGCGGCCCTCCCAATCAACCTGATTAAGAAGTTTTCTGTTTGAGATACTCTATAGCCCTCTCCAACTGTAAGTCTTGTTCTCCCGTATCAGCATTTTGTACAACAATGTCAGGATTTATTCCAATCTCGTTAATATCAGTCCCATTGGGAGTGAAGTACTTCTGCGTTGTCAGCTTCAAGGCCCCCCCATCAGCGAGAGGATATACCGTCTGGACTAATCCCTTGCCAAAGGTCTTCTCTCCTACCAGGATAGACCGGCCATTGTCCTGTAAAGCCCCGGCCAGGATTTCCGAAGCGCTGGCGCTGTTCCTGTTGACTAATACCACCATGGGGCTGGTATCACCGCCAGGATTGGCATTATGCACGGTTTCATGGCCCCTGGCATCTTTGATACTTACTACCTCACTGGTGCCCAGGAAGAGGTCAGCTATACTAACCGCGGCATCAAAGTCACCCCCGCCATTATTGCGCAGATCCAGGATAACACCCTTCACCTTCTGCTGTTCCATCTTGTTTATGCTCGCAGCCATCTCCTGGGCGGAATGGGCATGGAATTGATTAAGCTTGATGTAACCTATCAACGGTTCCTGGCTGACTATTTTGTCTTCTACCGAGGGCACATTAATGATTTCCCTGGTTATTTTAAATTCTATCTCCTTGGCCTGGTCGGGCCGGTATACTATTATATCCAACTGGGTACCGGGATCCCCGCGCATCAAATGAACTGCGTCATCCTGGCTCATTCCGTAGGTGCTTTCACCGTTTATTTGGGTTACGATATCACCGTTTTTTAAACCGGCCCTTTCAGCAGGAGTACCTTTAATGGGAGAAACGATGGTTAGTTTGCCATCTTCAGTCTCAACCACGTAAACACCGATACCTCCGAATTCGGCATTCAGTTGCAGCTGCAGTTCCTCCCATTGGCTTTTCTCCAGGTATTTTGAATAGGGATCATCAAGAGAAGCAACCACCCCGGCCGTAGCTCCCTCCAACATTTTTTCCCCCGGGGCCTGATTAAGCGAAACCGTTTTAATTAATCCCATTACGCTGAACAAGCTGCTCCAGCCGTCCCAGTTAGTCCCCAACACATAGGCCGTCAGCAGGACAAAAAGAAGCCCTGCCACAGCCAGGATACTGGTAATTGACTTAAAGATTTTATTTAACAATACAACACCACCATGTTCTATTTTATTACGTCTGTTGGTTTATTATGTTTTTCTAGTCTATGTTACTCTAAATAGAACCGCAAAACAATGAACCGCTGCTAGTTTTTTCCATAAAGAAAGGCAGGATTTCACCTGCCTCTCGGACCTCCATAAAGACTGATAGTTACGGAAATGCTGAGCGGCAGATTAAAAACCTGCCGCTTCACTTTAGATGAAACATTGCCGAGGGTATTCTCTGAGATTAATTAGATATAATTTCTGGGATTGACCGGGCTGCCGTTCTTCCTGACCTCGAAGTGGAGGTGCGGGCCCGTGCTCCAACCCGTGCTGCCTACTTTGCCTATCGTCTGTCCTTTGCTTACTTGGGCTCCTACACTGACCAATCGGGCGGATTGATGACCATATAGGGTGGAAATCCCGGCTCCATGATCAATTATGATAGCGTTGCCATAGGCACCCAGCCAACCTGAAAAAATTACTGTTCCGCTGTCTGCGGCCACGATTTTTGCACCGCTCGGTGCCCCAATATCGATGCCGGTATGTAATTTATTGACCTTCAAAATGGGGTGATATCTCATCCCATAATTAGAAGTAATGGTGGTGTAACCAGGAGTAGGCCAGATGAATTTGCCGGTGCCAATACTCCCCCCTTTACCCTGCAATCTTAGGATCATAGCCTCCGCCTCGGCGGATGCCTGCTCCAACTCCTGCAAGGCCTGCGCATACTTGGCTTTATCCTCTTGGACGTCAGCCAGTACCGTTTTCTTCTGCTTCAATTGTGCAGCCAAACGGGCTTTTTTATCAACCAGCTGCACTTTAGATGACTCCAGTTCACGCTGCTGCACATCCAGGTCGGCTTTTTTATTGTCCAGGTCCTTCTTACGGCTTTCTATCTGAGCAATCAGCTGTTTGTCCTGACCCACAATAGTACTCAGCATATCCATCCGGGTAAAAAGGTCCTTCACATCTGTCGCGCCTAAGAGTACCTCCAGGTAAGAGGTTTCCCCCTGTTCATAAATAACTACCAATCTATCGCCCAGGATGGCTGTCTGCTTGTCCAATTCTTTCTGCTGGGTTTTTATCTCTTTGTTCAAAGTAGCTATCCGGCTCTGTAAACGGGCAATCTTATCATTTAATTCATTAATATCCTGCTGGAGTTGTTCCGCATCCTGTTCAATACCCCGAACTTCGTTCAAGACGGACTTCTCCGCCCGGGAAGCCTGGTTTAGACTTTGCTGGGTTTTCTGCATTTTTAGGTTCAAGCCATCCAACAGCTTCTGAGTATCACTGAGTTGATCGGCATTAACCGGCATGATCATAACCATCATTATGATTAAGGCCATAGAAACAATAAGTGCTTTTCGCATGCGCATTGTTTGAAATACTCCCCCTCCCAAATGACACTCTCATTAATACATACGTCTTTTTCGCCCAAATCAACTGAATAATTGAACGGTTTTTTGACTCAGATTACCAACGTTTTTAGACTTCTAAGAAACGATTCAATGATATGTAAGTACCCAGAATCCCTAATAAGGCTCCAACCACCAGCAGCGATCCATAGACTTCAGTCAGGAAACTGGCCTGGCTGACCAGCGGTACGAAAAATAAAGCATTTTGAGCATTGTTGATCAACGAACTGTAACCCAGTGACAATAGTCCAATCGCAATGAGGGCTCCAACCATTCCCATCAGAATTCCCTCGATAAAGAAAGGCCAGCGTACAAACCAGTCAGTCGCCCCGATCAATTTCATGAGATAGATTTCTTTACGGCGTGCAAAAATGGCCAGCCGAATAGTAGTAGCAATCAGGAAAATGGCTCCCAGAGCCAGGACTACCATGAACACCATGCTGATAATCCTTACCCACTTGGTAACCTGGAAAAGCCTTTCTATGATCCCCTGCCCGTAGTTGACCTTATAGACTCCCTCAATATCGCCAATGGCCTGAGCAATTTGGGCCACTTCCTGGGGATTGGCGGCTTTAACCTCGTAGCTGTTAGGGAGCGGATTGGTCCCCAAGGTCTGCTGCAGATTGTAATCGTCTTGAGCAAATCTGACCTGCAGCCTTTGCAGGGCCTCATCTTTGGAAACAAACACTACTTCCTGGACTCCCGGAGTTTCCTCGATGGTCGACTGCACATCCGCAATTTCGGCTTTGGTCAGGGTATCATCCAGATAGGCAATTATTTCTATATCTGATTCTAATTGGTTCATGAATTTACCGGCATTGACCGTTAATAAAACCGCTACACCCAAAAACAGAATGCAGATGGTCATGGTAGAGACGGTAGCCAGACTCAAAACCCGGTTGCGGGACAGTGATACCAGGGCTTCCTTAAAGAAATATCCCAAGTTTTTTATGTTCATTGCTGCTACTCCAGGGCACACATATCGGAAACAACCCGCCCGGCATCCAGAGTGATGATCCGCTTGCCGGCGTTTTTCACCAGGTCCCGGGCATGAGTAGCCATAACGATAGTAGTGCCTTTGCGGTTAATGTCGTATAGTAGTTCCATTATTTCAGTGGCAGTGTCCATATCCAGGTTGCCGGATGGTTCATCAGCTATAAGCAGGAGCGGACGGTTGGCAATAGCCCGGGCTATACCTACCCTTTGTTGCTCCCCCCCGGAAAGCTGTCCCGGGAAGGAATTGTCCTTTCCCTTTAGACCTACCATCTCAATGACCTCAGCGGTGCGGGAAGCAATTTCCCGGTTGCCGGCCCCAACCACCTTCATGGCAAAAGCGATATTCTCCGCAACGGTCTTATTCTCCAGCAGTTTAAAATCCTGAAAGACTACCCCCATACTGCGTCTCAGGTGGGGCACCTCACTGCGCTTCATGCGGACTATACTCCGGGAAGCAATAAAAATCTGCCCCTGGGTCGGGATTTCTTCCCGAAACAACATCTTTATGAAAGTGGATTTACCTGCCCCGCTGGGGCCCATGAGGAAAATAAATTCACCCCGGTCTATTTTCAAAGAAACATCATTGAGGGCTTTTACCCCGTTACGATAAACTTTGCTGACATTATAAAATTGAACAAGCATTACGTCCTCCGGAAAGTAGATGGACCCTAAACAATATGTAAATCAGGCAGCATTAATTAGCCCAAGCTGCCGATACGTTCACACGTTCTAATAATAATACAAAAAAACCACCTTTAATAGGTGGTTTCTGCAAAAGTGTCCTGTTTTCAGCAAATATTTTTATTTATTACTGATCAGTCTGACCGTATTTTCGACGATTCTATCGACAGTCAGTCCATAATATTCCAGCAATTCATCGGGTGCCCCGGATTGGCCGAATTGGTCGTTTATACCCATCCTCAGCACAGGAACCGGGTATTGTTCGCAGACTACTTCACATACGGCGCTCCCCAGGCCCCCCAAAATACTGTGTTCCTCCACTGTTAGGATTGCCCCGGTCTCACGGGCCTTGCGCTCAATCAAATCGCGATCAATGGGTTTAATGGTATGCATGTCTACTACCGAGACGTCAATCCCCTGGATTTTCAATCGTTCAGCCGCCTCCAGGCATTTCGCCACCATTATTCCGCAGCCAATCAAAGTGGCATCCTTTCCGCCGCGCAATTCAATACCCCGGCCGATAGAGAACTCCGTACTGTCGTCATACAGAACGGGAACTGACGGGCGGCCCAGACGCAGATAAACCGGGCCCGGGCGGTGATAAATGGCTTCTACTGCTTTATGGGTAGTTATTCCATCGGCAGGAACAACCACACACATGTTAGGCAGGCAGCGCATAATAGCAATATCTTCAACCGATTGATGAGAACCCCCATCTTCTCCAACCGTGAGCCCCGCATGGGTAGCACAGATCTTCACGTTGAGATTAGCATAGGCCAGGGAATTACGCACTATTTCAAAGGCCCGGCCAGTGGCGAAAATAGCAAAGGAACTGGCAAATGGTATTTTGCCTGATGCAGCCAATCCAGCCGCCATTCCCATCAGATTTTGTTCGGCTATCCCGGCATTGAT
Organism: Syntrophomonadaceae bacterium; assembly: GCA_034678805.1. Classification (GTDB taxonomy): domain Bacteria; phylum Bacillota; class Syntrophomonadia; order Syntrophomonadales; family Syntrophomonadaceae; genus PHAA01. The sequence goes on along the minus strand of JAXDBN010000215.1, from coordinate 14,750 downwards.
AAAGCGTTCCGGAAAGGTCTTGGCAAAATCAACCGTCTTGGTCGATTTCGATAAATCAGCATCCAATACCACAACATCACGATAGCGGTGTCCTAACTCGACCAAAGCCTTTCCATAGGCATCACGGGTGGCTTGCTTTTCCACTGCAGCTCCTCCTTAAACAATGACAAATGTTTCAACATATGCTTATAAAATATACGGCTAAGCCTGATTAATTCCGAGTTCCTTCAGAGCCTGAATAGTCTGTTCGCGATTGGGAGTAGTTCCATGCCATTCGGCTTTGTTTTCCATGAAAGAACAGCCTTTGCCTTTGACTGTATCAGCTATAATCGCGGTTGGTTTGCCTTTCACAATGCGGGCGGTATTAAGGGCCTGCATTATCTGGCGAATATCATGACCGTCAATAACCAGGGTCTCCCAGCCAAATGCCCGGAACTTATCTGCAACCGGTTCCGGGGACATAACTTCACAGATTGGGCCGTCAATCTGCAATCCATTATGATCCAGGAATGCCACCAGGTTGTCCAACTTATAATGGGCCGCAGCCATCAATGCTTCCCAGACCAGGCCTTCTTCAATTTCACCGTCGCCTAGAAGCGCGTAGATCCGGTGCCCGCTCGGCGGGTCCATTTTGCCGGCCAATGCCATCCCAACCGACCAGGATATTCCCTGGCCCAGGGAACCGGTTGAAGCTTCAACCCCTGGTACCTTGCGCATATCCGGGTGACCTTGCAGGGGACTGCCCAGTTTGCGGAGACTATCCAACTCTTCCACAGGGAAAAAGCCTTTTTCCGCCAGGGCCGCATATAGAACCGGGGCTGCATGTCCTTTGCTGAGTACAAAGCGATCCCGCTCGGGCCGGCGGGGATCATCCGGGAACACATTCATTTCCCAGAAATAAAGACATGATACGATATCCGCCGATGACAGTGATCCCCCGGGGTGCCCGGATCCAGCCTCCCCCAGCATTCTGATAATATGTCCGCGAATTAACAGAGCCTTGGCATTCACAGCCTGGATTGAAGTTTCTGAAATCTCTCTCACAATGACCTCCTGTTTCTATTCTTTCTTTAAACGCAGGCAAGCGCTGATAAAATCATCCAGGTCACCGTCCAAAACGGCTTGTACATTACCGATCTCCAAATTACTGCGATGGTCCTTAACCAGTGAGAATGGATTCAAGGTATAAGTGCGGATCTGGCTCCCCCAGGCTATTTCCTTATATTCTCCCTTTATTTTAGCCATGCTATCCTCGCGTTCCTTTTGCTTGAGCTCATAAAGGCGGGCGGTGAGAATTTTCATGGCCCCCAAACGGTTGCTGTACTGCGATCTCTCGTTTTGACATTGGGCTACAATCCCGGTAGGAAGGTGGGTAATTCGCACCGCCGAATCGGTCTTATTAACGTGCTGGCCGCCCGCCCCCCCGGAACGGTAGGTATCAATGCGCAGATCTTCGGGATTTATATCTACCGCGACTTCTTCAGTGACATCCGGCAGCACCGAAACGGAGGCAAATGAGGTATGGCGCCGCCCTGATGAATCGAAGGGAGAAATCCGGATAAGCCGGTGGACCCCTTCCTCGCATTTCAATTTGCCGTACGCATACAAGCCCGACACCATAAAGGTTACGCTTTTAATCCCGGCTTCATCGCCGGCCTGGAAATCCAATATTTGCACGCTGTATCCCGAAGCTTCCGCCCAGCGGGTATACATTCGCAGCAGAATTTCTACCCAATCCTGAGCTTCAGTCCCACCGGCTCCTGCATGCATCGATACTATGGCGTTGCCGCCATCGTGCTCCCCGGAAAAAAGGATCAGGAGTTCATACTCCTCGAATCTTTTTATGTAACCTTCCAGGTCGCGAATCGTATCCCGGTATATGTCGGCTTCGCCTTCGGATTCAGCCATATCCAGCATCTCACTCAAATACTGGACCTCATCCCAGAATCCCTGAAATTTGTCTACCGCACCCTGGATATCACTGACACGTTTCAAAACCTTTTGGGCCTCTTGGTTGTCGTCCCAGAAATTTTCGGCCAGGGTCGATTTTTGCAGCTTCTCTATTTCCGCCTGTTTGTTGGCGATGTCAAAGAGAAACCCTCATTTCATTCAGATTGTTAATTATTGTATTAATCGATCCTCGTGGATCCTCAATCAAAATAATCACCTCTCCCGGTGTCCGATTCAGAACTGCCTAGCCAGCAGTCCGTCCACAGCATTTTTTATACTTCTTGCCGCTCCCGCAGGGGCAGGGATCGTTGCGGCCAATCTTTTTTTCCGCATGTACCGGTTTTTTCTCCGCCCCTTCACCCTGGTTGGTTACCATCTTCTTTTCCTCTGGTTTGGTTACGATTTTCACCCGCAGCACATACCGAACCACGTCTTCCTTGATACTGTAAACCATATCCTGGAAGGCTTCATAGGCTTCGAATTTATATTCTACCAGGGGATCCCGCTGAGCATAGGCCCGCAGGTTGATACCGTTGCGGAGTTGGTCCATGGCATCGATGTGATCCATCCATTTGTTATCGATTATGCGGAGCATGATAGCTTTTTCAATCTCCCGCATGGTTTCACTGCCCAGTTCCTGCTCACGAGCGTCATATAGAGCATGAGTCTTTTCGCCTACCAGCTCCTTGACATCATCCCTGGTCATACCAACCAGGTCGCCGGGTTTCAAATCAAACCCCGGCAATATACTTTGGTCTATATAGGCAATCAGGCCTTCCAGATCCCATTCATCCGAATACTTGAAATCACCGGCGAAATTATCAACCACCTGGTTAATGACATCATCAATCATAGTGGTCACGGTTTCCTTCAGGTCCTCCCCAAACAGGACCTTTTTCCGGTCCTTGTAAATTACCATCCTCTGGTTATTTATAACATCATCATACTCGAGCACGTTTTTACGCATGTCAAAGTTGCGGGATTCAACCTTTTTCTGGGCATTTTCTATGCCCTTGCTAACCATCTTGTTCTCAATCGGTATACTGTCATCCATACCCAGGCGGTCCATCAGCCCTTCAATGTTGGAAGATCCAAACAGCCTCATCAAATCGTCTTCCAGGGACACATAGAAGCGTGATTCTCCCGGGTCCCCCTGGCGTCCGGAACGTCCCCGCAGCTGATTGTCGATGCGCCTTGACTCATGGCGCTCGGTACCCAATACATATAAGCCGCCCAGTCCCTGTACCCCTTCGCCCAGGACAATATCGGTTCCGCGGCCGGCCATATTGGTGGCAATAGTCACGGTACCCGGCTGACCTGCCTGGGCTATTATCTGCGCTTCTTTTTCATGGTGTTTGGCATTCAGTACCTGGTGCCTAATACCCCGCTTGGTCAGCAGGGAACTTAAAATTTCGGATTTCTCTATGCTAATAGTACCCACTAGCACCGGCTGGCCTTTTTTATGCCTTTCTACGATATCCTCGACCACTGCCGCAAATTTACCCGGTTCGCTGCGATAAACCCAATCGGAGTTGTCTCCTCTTACCATAGGCAGATTGGTTGGAATAACCACTACATCCATGCCGTAAATATTAACGAATTCATCCTCTTCAGTTTTAGCAGTACCAGTCATACCGGCCAGTTTCTTGTACATGCGGAAATAGTTCTGGAAGGTTATCGTAGCCAGGGTTTGGGATTCCTTCTCTATTTTGACGCCTTCCTTGGCCTCAATAGCCTGGTGCAGGCCATCACTGTAGCGGCGGCCAAACATCAACCGGCCGGTGAACTCATCTACAATAATAATCTGGTCGTCTTTGACCACGTAGTCTTTGTCCTTTTTCATCAGGGCGTGGGCCCGCAGTCCCTGGTTGACATGATGCGCTATCTCCATGTTCTCAGCCAGGTTCTCGATGGCAAAATGCTTTTCGACCTTCTTGACCCCTTCCTCCGTCAAGGTCACCACATTGGCTTTTTCATCAACAATGTAGTCCTCTTCTTTGACCAGACGGGGAATGAATCTGGCTATGCGCCCGTAAAGTTCGGTGGGTTTATCACCCTCCCCGGAAATGATCAAAGGGGTGCGGGCTTCGTCTATCAATATCGAGTCGACCTCGTCTATAATGGCATAATTAAGGGGCCGCTGCACCATGTTGTCGGCGGCCACTACCATGTTGTCGCGCAGGTAGTCGAAGCCTAGTTCATTATTGGTGGCATAGGTAATATCACAGGCATAAGCCGCCCTGCGTTGGGTATAACTCAAATCGTGCACTATCAAACCCACCGACAAGCCGCAGAATTCGTATACCGGCCCCATCCAGCCGGCATCACGGCTGGCCAGGTAATCGTTTACGGTAACAATATGAACCCCTTTACCCTCCAGGGCATTCAAATAGGCCGGCAGAGTAGCCACCAGGGTCTTACCCTCACCGGTTTTCATCTCCGCAATTTTACCCCGGTGTAAAACCATACCCCCTACCAGTTGCACGTCAAAATGCCTCATCCCAAGGGTACGGTAAGCGGCTTCCCGGACCAGTGCAAATGCTTCTGGCAGAATATCCTCCAAAGTCTCCCCCTCATTTACCCTCTGCCGGTATTCCTCGGTTTTGCGGGGAAAATCTTCATCCTTCAGTTTTTTGAATCTTTCCTCGAGCTGATTAATATCAGCTACAACACGGCTTAATTTTTTGACTTCTCTTTCACTATCGTCAATTAACCTTTTCACAAAATCTTTAAACACCGATTTACTACCTCTTTTCAAAAAAAGAGGAACCTTAACGGTTCCTAATAAAGTCTGATACTTTTTTATAGTAGCATTTTTGCCCGATACCAGCAACTAGTCGGGTTCGATCAGGCCATAATTGCCGTCCATCCGTTTATACACCACGTTAATAGAACCGGTATTGGCATTATAAAACATAAAGAAATTGTGCCCCAGCATGCTCATCTGCATGATGGCTTCTTCAGTATCCATGGGTTTCATAACAAACCGTTTGGTTTTTACGACCGGGAATCTATCGGAATACTCTTTCTCCAAATCCTGCGGTTTGGGTTCCCCGGCTACTACCTGCCTCAGTCCAGCTCCGCGATGGCGCCGATACAGTTTGGTTTTATGCTTATCAATCTGTTTGTCCAGCTTTTCCACAACCAGGTCGATGGCACTATACATATCGTCAGCACCAACTTCAGCCCGGATAATGAGCCCATTTAGAGGTATAGTTACTTCTATTTTATGCTTTTCTTTATGTTTTTCCCCCTCCAGGGACATAGCTACCTGGGCAGTACGGGTCTCATCCAGGTACTTGTCTAGTTTGGAAAGCCTTTTAGTGGTATAGTCTTTGAGCGCATCAGTTACCTCGATATTCCGTCCTCTGATATCCAGTTTCATACAACCACCCCTTTCCTCTGCTGTACTATTATTATACTCATTTTCGCGAAAATACTGAACCTAATTCTAGCCGCTGAATAGCTGATTCCCCATAAATCCAGCAGTGGAGTTTGGCCGCTGTATATCCAGAAAAAATAAAACCGGGCTTTTATAGCCCGGCGGTTGTTTCTATTATAGTGATGCTTGTTTTTGCCGCTGGAAACATTCCAGGCAAAAGACCGGGCGTCCTTCCACTGGTTTGAAGGGGACTTCGGTTTCGGCTCCACATTCGGCACAAACAGCAGTGAACATCTCACGGGGTGCTCTGGTGCCACTGTTATTACGTCTGTTCTGTCTGCATTCCCTGCAACGTTTGGGTTCGTTTTCAAAACCCTTTTCCTGGTAGAACTCCTGTTCACCGACAGTGAATACAAATTCCTGGCCACAATCCTGACATACTAACACTTTGTCTTCGAACATGTAAAAATATCCCTCGCTTTTTTGAAAAATTGTCGAGCCCTGCATAAATTACCCTATTCCCCGACTTGTACAAATTATTATAAACTTTACGTAGGTTAATAGCAAGAAATTTAGACCCGGTTTTTTATTGGTTTGCCAGTGAGAAAGGCTGTGGCTAGGCAACCTATCTTTGTATCCAGGAGCCAGGAAACATTATCGTTATTTGCTGAATTTAGAAACCCCGGCCCGTAGCCCAGGTAATAACACAAACCCTTTTGGCGCCTGCATCCAGCAGAGCCCTGGTACATTCACGGCTGGTGGCCCCGGTGGTATATACGTCATCAACCAACAAGATACTCTTTCCGGCCACCTTGTGCGGTACCGGAACCTGTATGACACAAAGAAGGTTCTTCTCCCTATCCTCCTTGGATAGTTCCCTTTGGTTGGGGGTCTCCTTGGTCCTGACCAAAACATTGAAATCAGTTTTTATCCCTAATTCTTTTCCGAGTTGGCGGGCCAATAGCTCAGTTTGGTTAAAACCCCGAACCTGAAGGCTATTATTAGAAATAGGTACCGGGACAATCAGATCGATCTTACCAAAACGGGGCTCTCTGCGCACAATCTCTGCCATCATCGATCCCATTCGCGGCGCCAGGTATTTCCTGCCCATAAATTTCAGCACCTTGGTAGTGATCCGGAAAGGATCATCATAGGGCCCCACCGCCCGGGCAATATCGAACAGAGGCGGATTGCTGCGGCAGTCTGCACAGAACTCAGTTCCTTCCGGTAAATATTTTCCGCATTTGTCGCATACAGGGCTTGAGTTTTGCAGCCTGGTAATTGTATCGAGGCAGTCCTGGCACCAGGGCTGTCTCGACCCATACCGGCCCGGTTTACGGCAGATACAGCAGGCGCTTTGGGGAAACAATACATCGAGGATGGGATCCAGCATAACGGCACCTCTTCAAAAACCCTATCTATTCAACGCAAATCCGGGAGCAGCAAATCGGCACGCCACCATTCGCTCTCCCTTTGGGTCGACAAATTCTAATATATTATAACATATTGAATTAAGACTGTTGATGGTCACGCTTGGAAGCAGGCTTGGATTTATCGCGATTATGCGGGTAAAGACTATAACTACCCAGAGGATGCTTTTTATGATGCAGGGCCGCTTCGATAATGAACAGCATAATGATAATCCATATGGCAAAACTCATTATTTTGAGCGCTATTACCATAGCAAAACCTCCCCAGAGTATATCAATATATAATATGCCTGAGGGAGGCCAAATGATTACCCTCCGCTAAAGAGGACAAAGTTATTTTAAGCACGATACTTTATTGATCGTTTTTTATGGAAAGCTGAGCCAGGACCTCCTGGCGCATGACCTCAATCCGTTCATAGTTGGCCGCCTCGACATAGATACGCATTAGAGGTTCGGTGGATGAAGGTCTTATCATTATCCAACTGCCATCTTCCAGTATTATCTTCTTACCATCCGTGTCATTAGTTTTGTCGACGGCTACCCCGCCTATAGATTTAGGCTGGTAATCTTTGGCCTCAGCCAGGATACGCTCTCTTTCCCTGGGAGTAATCCTGATATCCAACCGGTCTGTTTCCATCAGCTTATACTTATCGACCGCGGCCTGGTTCAAGTCATTGAAGGTCTTGCCGCTGGCGGCAATCATTTCTGCAGCTAGAAGGCCAACCAGAATCCCATCCTTCTCCGGCACATGCCCGAATACACTCAGCCCCCCGCTCTCTTCCACGCCAAGGATGCAGCCTTTTTCGCGCAGGCACTCCGATATAAACTTGAAACCCACCTTGGTTTCGATTACAGTCAGGCCATTTTGCCGGGCAATATGGTCAAGGTTGTGGGTGGTAGTCAAGGAACGGCATACCGGTCCCCTGAAGGTGCGGGTATTCAGCAAGTGTTCAAGCAATAAATAAGCCAAACGATTGGGATTGACAAATTCTCCTTGCCCATCGACAATCCCAAAACGGTCGCCGTCGGCATCCAAAGCCAGACCCAGATCATAACTATAATTTACTACGGCTCGTTTAAGGTCGGCCAGTCCGGTGGCCGTCGGTTCCGGAATAGAACCGCCAAAGAGGGGGTCACGATAGTTGTTGATGGTTTTGACCTCGCAGCCCAGCTCGGTTAATATACGGTCGATGTACCCGGCCCCGGATCCGTACATAGGATCTACTACTACTTTGAGCGGGTGTTGGCGGAATGCATCTGGCTGTATAACCCTGAGTACCTGGCTGACATATTCGCGGTCCATGTCAATTTCCTTGAGCAAGTCAAGAGCCAGGGCTTCTTTTAAATCCAGTTCATAGATCCTTCCCCCGGCTTGGATCCGCCTTACCTCTTCCTCGATGGCATCGGTTACCTCCGGCAAAGCTGGGCCGGCATATTCAGGAATATATTTGATGCCATTGTATTCAGGGGGATTGTGGCTGGCGGTTATCATTATTGCCCCACCGGCCTGGTGTACTCTGATAGCGTAGGCGGTTAAGGGAGTGGGGACCGATTTGGTGGTTTTGAAAACCTTTACACCATTGCCGGTTATCACCCGGGCACATTCATCAGCAAAATGCTCGGATAGAAAACGGTTGTCATAGCCAATGACAATCCCTTTTTTGCTGAGATTATTAGTTTTGACATAGTTGGCAATGGCTTGGGTGACTAGCTTGATGTTGGCAAAAGTAAAATCCCTGGCTATGATGGCTCTCCAGCCATCGGTACCGAACTTTATTTCAGTCATAATTAGCCTCCTTGTTTGAGACGTAATCAGGGCCCAAAAGGAATATCAATTGCTGGCCCCTATACGTACATAAAGGAAATCTTTGATAACCCTAACAATACGGACTGCCGCTTTACCATCTCCATAGGGATTGATGGCATGGGCCATTTTGTTATATGCCTGCTGGTCGACCAACAAACGCCGGGCCGCCTTATAGACATTTTCCTGTACTGTTCCTACTAACTGGACCGTCCCCGCCTGGATAGCTTCCGGCCTTTCGGTGGTATCCCGCAGCACCAGGACTGGTTTCCCTAGTGACGGGGCTTCTTCCTGCAATCCTCCGGAATCTGTCATTATAATATATGAGGCGTTCATCAAATTAGCAAAGGCTTCATATTCCAGAGGATCCAACAAGTGGATCCGCTCGCGTCCTCCCAGCATCTCTTCGGCCAGGTCCTTAACGGTCGGATTCCTATGGACCGGGAATACTATCTCCACATCTTCAAACTCATCGACCAGCTGCAGGAGAGCAGCATAGATATCCCGCATATGGTCGCCCCAATTTTCCCGGCGGTGGGTAGTAACCAGAATTACACGGTTATTTAAATTAACCCCTTCTAGTAAATTGCCAAACCCATAGCCCTCATGAACGGTTTCCATAAGGGCGTCAATCACGGTGTTGCCGGTCACCCAGATCTTAAAAGCAGCCACCGACTCTGCCAGCAGATTTTCCCGGGAGACATCAGTAGGAGCAAAGTGAAGTTCCGCTATGCGTCCCGTCAGGCTGCGATTCATCTCTTCCGGATAGGGAGAATATTTGTTGCGGGTACGCAGGCCCGCCTCCACATGACCTACTGGTATTTTCTCATAGAAAGCGGCCAGGGCTGCCGCAAAGGTCGTGGTTGTGTCACCATGCACCAGAACCAGATCAGGCTTTTCTTTCTGCATAATTTCCTTTAAGCCAGTCAATACCCCGGTGGTTATACTGTATAAATCCTGTTTTTCCTTCATCAAATCCAAATCATAACTGGGTACGATCTCAAATAGCTGGAGAACCTGGTCCAGCATCTCCCGGTGCTGAGCGGTAACCACCACCAGTGTTTCTATATCGTTTACCTTTTTTAACTCCTTGATTACAGGAGCCATCTTGATTGCTTCCGGCCGGGTACCAAAAACAACCATTACCTTTCCCAATCTCATTATAATCCCCCAAAAATTAGTCCTTTTGCGCATAAGTATCCTGCATACGTTAGGACAATAGTAATATATCGCTGAATTTAAGTCAAAAAAAAGATCGCCCGTAAGTCTTCCCCGGCGGGATCAAAGAAGCGCGGGAAGGGCTTTCGCGGCGGACCTTTTTATCTCTTTATACCGTTCATCAGGATTTCGGTAACCTGCCGGGCCGCATCAGCAGCATCGATGTTCCAGCCCCCGGCAACGACATTTACCCACAGGGATGACATTATCCCTCCAATTATAACCGTTAGAATGCGGGGATCTACGGCTTTTATTTCACCCCGGTGATCTGCTTCCGCAAATAGCTTTTGCAGAAAGCGCTCTTTTTGTTGGCGTTTCTGGAAAGCCCAGTTGCGGAGCTCTTCATCTATAACATTGGTTTCCAGGAAAATGATTCTGGTCAGGTCCCTGTTTTCCTGGCAGAATCTTAAATGGCCTTCCACCAAAGCCTGGATCGTCTCCTGCAAAGATGCTCCGTTGGCTATGCCAGCCTGGAATGAATGGTCGTAAAGGCGAAAACTCTCTTCCATTATTTCCTGCAGAAGCTGCAGCTTACCAGGGAAATACTCGTAAATGGTGCCCTTCCCTATCCCGGCTTCCACCGCGATCTCTTCCATTTTGCTGTTATGATATCCCTTTCGGGAGAAAACCTGAACGGCTGCCTCCATAATCAGTGTTCGCTTGCCCTCTTTGACAGCTGTTAAAGTCATGTTATACCTCCACCTCTGGCTCTTGTACCGATGCCGATTTTGACCTCCAATTGCGCCATCTCTGCAGGTAGTCGTCAAATATGCTGTAAACTACCGGTACCAGGAATAAGGTTATTAACGTCGAAACTAATAATCCGCCGATAACCACCGTGGCCATCGGCGCAGTCATTTCTCCGCCCTCCCCCAGGCCCAGGCCCAGAGGAAACATAGCCAGGATGGTAGCAAAGGCCGTCATCAGGATGGGCCGCAGCCGTACCCGGCCGGCTTCGATGATGGCAGCATCCCGGTCCAGGCCGCGATTGCGCAATCGCTCCAGGTAATCCACCATGACGATGGCATTGGATACCACTATTCCCACCAGCATGATAATACCTATGAAAGCCGGCACGCAGAAGGAACGCCCGGTCAGCAGCAAGCCAAATACTATCCCGATGAATGCGGTGGGCACCGAGAACATGATTATAAAAGGATTAAAAAAGGATTCATACTGGATGGCCATCACTGCGTAAACCAGTATAAAGGCCAGGATAAAAGCGATCCCCAGACTGGAGAAGCTCTCCATCATGTCCTCATTGGCCCCGGTATAATCTATGGAATAGCCCGCCGGCAGATTGAGGTTGGCTGCCTGGGCCTGAATATCACTAACCACACTTTTCAAATCACGGTTCAATAGATTAGCGGTAACCTCGGCTTCGCGCACCTGGTCGATGCGGTTAATCTGCACCGGTCCTTGAACTATTGCGAAGGTAGCTATCTGTGACAGTTTCACCACCGCTCCGCTATTGCTTAAGATGGTCAGGTTCTGCAGGTATTCAAGATCCTCATGGTTTTGCGGGGTATAGCTAACCCTGACATCAACCTCGGTTCCTTCGGTTTTGTAGCGGGTGGCTACGGTACCCTGCATGGCATTTTTTATCTCCGCTGATACCTGGACTGGAGTGAGCCCCAGTGCAGCCGCCCGTTGGCGATCCACCTTGATTTGCACCTCCGGTTTGCCGTCGGCCAGGGTTGACTTCACCTCCCGGGTACCAGGTGTATTGCGGACGATTTCGCTGACCTGATCCGACAAGGAGCGCAAAACGGTCAAATCATCGCCTTTGATGAGCACATTAACGCCGGAAGTGCTCATCATACCGCTGGTCATGTCGGACACTGAGACGGATATCTTGGCCCCGGGTATATCCGACAGCATTATCCGGATGTCTTCCGCCATCTCGGTAACCGACTTCTCCCGCATATTTTTCTTGACCAGCTTCAGGCTAATGGCCCCCTGATCAGACTGGGTGCCGGCACTCAGGAACATGTTAGCGGAACTGCCTATACTGCTAAATATAGTGTCTACTTCGGGCAGGCTGTGCAGCTGGTCCTCGATCTGGGCCATTATTTGATCAGTACTTTTCAACTGCGACCCCTGATCGGTTTCTACGCTGATAGCTATTTCGCCGGAATCAGTGGCGGGCAGGAACTCCGCCCCAATCAAGGGGGTAAGGACCACCGACAATACCATCAAAGCGGTTACCCCGATGGAAACTGTCTTTCTATGCCCCAGGGACCATTTGATTAGTTGAGTATAGCGCTCGCCCAGGTTGTCGATCCAGTTGCCCAGCTTATTGATCTTACTCCCCAGGCGGCCTGAGCCGAATTGTCTTTCTTCAATTGCCCGGTCGGTCAGCATCCGGGAGGACATCAGCGGCACCACCGTCAAAGCCACTATCAGGGAGCAGAAAATAGCAAAACTTATGGTAATCGCCATGGGCTTGAAGATTACCGAAGCCAGCCCCTGGACAAACAGGATAGGCAGGAATACGGCGATCAGGGTCAAGGTAGCCGCTATTACCGCGCTGCCCACCTCGGAGGCACCGTTCAAGGCCGCTTCCAGAGGGGGGAGACCTAGTTTGCGGTGCCGGTAAATATTCTCAAAGACCACGATAGAATCGTCCACCATGCGCCCTATCCCCAGGGACAATCCTCCGAGGGTAACCAAATTCAAGGTACTGCCGTTAAAGTACATCAGGATAAAGGTAGCTACTATGGATAAAGGGATGGCAGTCAGGACAATGAAGGTGCTGCTGAAATTGCGCATGAACAAGAATAGAACCAGCGCAGCCAGTAAAGCCCCTTCCCACATGGTGGTCTGGGTGGATTCCAGGGACTGTTTTATGAAGCTGGACTGGTCGGTTACCACCTTGATATTCAGCGACACGTCGGATTCTTGTTGAATCTTGGCCAGCTCGGCCTTAACCGCCTCACAAGCTTTTACCGTATTGGCATCGCTCTGTTTCATGATATGGATACCGACGGCGCTGCCCTGGTCGACCCGGGTCAGCTGGGTGTCATCCTTGTAACCATCTACGATATTGGCAATGTCACGCAGATACACGATGTTGCCGGTGCTGGTAAGGATAGCCACATTTTTGATATCATCCACGCCCTCGAATTGCTGCAGACTGCGCACGAAATACTGGCGCTGGTTTTCTTTGACGGTACCACTGGAGGTATTGAAATTTTCCATCTGTAAAACCTGGTTCACCTGGCTCAAAGTCAAGCCATAGTTTTGCAGCCTGGCTGGATCCACCTCAACCTTCACTTCCCGCTCCAATCCCCCGGTAATGCTCACCGAAGCTACTTCGGGGATCCGTTCCAGGCGCGGCTTGATTTTATCTTCGGCGATGGACTGCAGTTGGGCCATGGACACGTCATTGCCGCCGGTAATCCCAATCTGCAGGATGGGCATCATGTTGATATCCATCTTCAGTACCATGGGTTTTTCCACTTCATCCGGCAGGGCCATCTCCACCAGGCCAATTTTCTCGCGAATATTCAGGATGGCATTGTCCATATCGGTACCCCAATCGAAACTGGCCAAGATCGTAGAGGTTCCGGAACTGGAATAGGACTGGACCGATTCTATACCAGCAACGGTGTTAACGGCTCCCTCCAGCACCTTGGTAACCTGCGATTCAACTTCCTCCGGACCAGCCCCGCTGTAGGAGGTATAGACGACTGCCATCGGGAATTTCATCTCCGGGTAGAGGTCCAACACCATACGGTTAACCGTGAACAATCCTAGAATGATTATTACCGCGACTAGTATGATCATGGTAACCGGGCGTTTAACCGCGAAATTGACTATCTTCATTACTGGCCTCCCCCGACCACTCTTACCAGGGTACCGTCGCTGACCAGGGTATTGCCTTTGACAATGACCGCCTGGCCAGCCGTCAAACCAGTAAGTATCTCTATATATTGATCATTTTTTATGCCGGTCTGGACTTCCACCGGCCGGGCGCGATTTTCTTCATCGACCACATAGACGATGCTCTGCCCGGTCTTGGGAAGCACGGCGCTGACCGGGATGGTGAGGACCTTCTGTTTGCTCAGGGTATCGACTTTGAGTTCGGCAAACATACCGGATTTGATGTGCCCCTCGGAATTGGGCAGGCTAACTTTTACCGCATAGTTGCGTTTTACCGGATCGGCTACGGTAGCAATACTCTCCACCTGGCCGGTGAAGGGTTCCTCCTGTACCGCCCGGATGACCACCTGCACCTGACTGCCCTTCTGGATGTAACTCACTTCGGTTTCGCTGACCATTATTTCGATTTCCAGCTGATCGCTGTTGCTGACAATGGCGGCTACCGAACTCATGCTGGCCGTCTCGCCCAGGGAAAGATCGATGCTGCCCACTATTCCGGCTATAGGTGAAGAAATATTGCATCTATCCAGATTATTGCGGGCTGCCAGCAGGCCTGCCTGGGCCTGGGCTACTGCTGCTTCGGCGCTGCCGGCCACCAGGGCCTGGTAGGCTGCCTGGGCGGCCTCCATTTGTTGGTTCGAAACCGCTCCCGCTTCATGCAGGGCTTTGGTCCGTTCGAAATTTATCCGGGCATTTTCCGCCTGGATCTGGTTGGTGGTAAGTCCGGCCTCGGCTATAGCCACTAAAGCCTCTGCCTGCTTTACTCCGGCAACAAAATCAGTGTCGTCCAGGGTTATGAGAATCTGCCCCGCTTTAACCGTATCGCCGGGCTGCGCATAAATACCAGTTACCCGGGCAGAAGTCCGGGGAATAAGGTAGACTTCATTCTGCCCCCGGACGCTGCCGGTATACATAACACTTTTGGCCAGGTCCTGAACCTGCGCCTGCGCCGTATCAACTGTTATTTCCGATTCCTTGACGGTTTCCTTATTTTTACCGCACCCGCTTATTATGAGCATTGCTGAAAGTAAAATCAGCAGCAGCCCATACCCCAACCTTCTGTTCACCAGTTCGCCTCCTC
>JAXDBN010000214.1:0-6208 GCA_034678805.1 Syntrophomonadaceae bacterium | reverse complement strand
ATGATTGGTTCGGGGACCATTGAGCCTGAATTTGTAGCTGATTATGATTCATACCTGGCATCCTTGCAGCGTTTGGCGGACCTGCCCGCCGAAGTCCTGTGCCAGGGCCATTATAGCGTGTTTACTGGCCGGGAAGAAGTCAAGAAATTCCTGCGCCGTTCCCTCGAGGAGACAGTTGGTTACAAAAACTGCATCTGTGAACTCCTAAGACGTGAACAGGGCGAGGTAGAGCGGGTGGTGAGGCTGATCAAGGCATTCCGGTATGATAATGTAGAAGGCGATAAACAAGAGGAGCAAAGCTATATATTAAACCTCACCGCCCAGGTTCGGCACTTGGCGGCAAAATTCCCTCAGCCGATTCAAGACTAGTTATTCATTCATTTCCAGCTGCGCCAACTCCAGGGCCAGGTCATAACAGGGCTCCACCAGATGGGTACATCCATAAGGTCCCCCGACGAATTGCGCTATTTCCTTTTTGCTCATATCGCCCAGTTTCTTACCTTCTAAACCCTTTAACAAGTCGATAGTTGTTTTACATACCGCCAGGGGGAAGCGCAGAAACGTACCGTCAATTTCTGTGATTATGCCATCTGCTGAGAGAGAAACAGTTAATAATATTTCGTGGGCGGAATCGGCAAAACAAGCCGTGGCATAGAGGCCTTGATCCGGTTGGGCATAAAGATGGTAGCTTTTTTGACGGTGGCAAAGACTTAGCCCCGGGTAGGTATAGTTCTCCTCTATATAAGCTCGGGCCACTTCAAACCGGTTGGGAAGGCTATGGAATAAACAGGTCCCGGCCAGGTAATCGGCAACGGGGTTCTTTTCAAAGTCATCGAAAGAAGGATTGTCAGACCCTTTCCCCGCAAATCTATTGGTTTGCAGCACCCCCCTGATACCCTCGGCGATTAACTCCAGTATAATATCCTTGGAGGCAGGATCCAGAAACCGGGCGGTACTACGGGATGAATAGGCAAAGATGGATTGTCCCGCCAGCTCTTGAATTTTTCCGCTTTTGACTTCATAGGCGAAGGGAGCCCGGTATAATTCCCACTGCACATATTTTATTATGTTGTCCAGGCTGACTTTCAGGTGAACATATGCTTCATAGTCGGTGCCGATTAGAGCACTCTTGCACCATAACTCGTCACCTTCAAGGTCAACTGAACATGACCGAGATGCCTGTTTTATGATCTTCATTTTTTACCACCGGACCAGAAGCTGGTTCCATTCTACATTCTCGAATAACAGAATAATACCATATTATTACTGGTTTTTTGTGCCGTGAATTAATATTTGCGGCATGAAATGCTGATAACCGGCATAATAGTATTTTTTGGCTCTTTATAATATTTCCCAGTTTGTTACAATAAGTACTGGTGGTCAGTTAATATACATAATGCCGGATCGTTCCTTTTTTATTTTCTGGCCCCGCAACTCGCATAGTTGACTCAGAGGCGGCAGGATATGAACGATTTATTTGACAAAAGATCCCGGCAAACCAGAGATAGCAAGGTGGTGTCATTAAGCGAAGCCATTACTGAAATAAGAGACGGTGATGTGCTGATGCTGGGGGCCTTCATCGAAACCCGGCGCCCCATGGCAGCTGCCTATGAGATAGTTCGCCAGGGAAAACGGGGGCTTATTTTATTGGCCCAATGTTCCTTGGCCGAGGATATTCTGGTTGGAGCCGGCTGTGCTGTGGCCTGGCGGGGATGTTATACCGGGATTGCCAGTTTCGGCTTGTCTCCGGCAACCCAGCGGAAAACCGAGCAAGGGGAGTTTTTCCCGGATGAAATCGGTCACCTGGATATTATCTACGGGGCTATGGCGGCTATGGCCGGTTGCCCTTTTGTAGCCACCCGAGCTACTCTGGGCAGCGATGTATTGAATGATGAAATGAACCGGAACCAGATTCTAAGGGACAAAGCCGGCAACCAAGCCATGATTCCGGAGAAAAAATTTGCCCTGCTCGAAGACCCTTTTTACGGTCAGGGAACAGTAAAACTCCTTCCGGCCATGCCGGCTGATGTGGCCATAATACACACCCCCATAGCAGGAGAACAGGGAACCGCCAGGATCAACGGCAGTTTGGCCTTCGATCATTACTTCATTCACGCTGCCCGGACGGTGATCATAACTACGGAACAAATCGTACCCGAGGATTATTTGCGGCGTGATCCCAATCGCAACCAGATTCCCGGTACGGCGGTGGACATGGTGGTGGAGGTCCCATGGGGAGGCCATCCGAGCCAGGTGCCAGGCTGTTATGATACCGATATTTCATTTATCCGGGACTATGTAGCCGCGGCCCACTCAGAGGAAGGCTGCCAACAATGGCTGCAGGAATGGGTCTATGGTATACATTCGCGTGACCAGTACCTGGATAAAATCGGAGCTTCCAGGTTGGAGAAGCTTAGAACTGCAACCCCGGTGGCTTATCGCCCCCGGTCAATATTATAGGTGAATCCAGGATATAAAGGAGGATGGGTATGAGTAAAGTGGTCAGCCTGGAGGAAGCCATCCGGGCAATCAAGGATGGTGACATAATTCTCACCGGCGGCATAGTAGAAGACAGACGGCCGGTTGCGGCTGCTATGGAGATTGTGCGCCAGCAGAAAAGAAACCTGGTTTTAATCGGCACCTGCTCCCTGTGCGACGATATTATGGTGGGCGGAGGCTGCGTGGAGGCATATAGAGGGACCTACACTTCCAATGGAGCCTTCGGGATTTCTCCTAATTTTAAGAGGCGAGCCGAAGAAGGCACTATTATATTCGACGATATAGGGCATATCGACTATTCCCTGGGCGTAATGGCGGGCCAGGCTGGGATACCGTTCATTGCCTCCAAGACCTGCATAGGGACGGACGTACTCAATCCTGCCTACGACAACCTGGCCCAAGTACGGGAGGTAGCCAGGAATAAAGACGTGTTGCCCAACAAGAAATATGTACTGATGGAGGACCCGTTTTTCGGAATGGGAACGGTACAGTTAATTCCGGCCATAAAACTGGATGTTTGTATCTGCCATGTGCAGATGGTGGGTGAGGAAGGAACAGTTAGGATAGATGGCAGCCTGACCTTCGACCATATGGCTGCTCTCTCGGCCCGTACGGTTATCATCACTGCTGAAAGGGTGGTACCGGAGTCCTACCTGAGACAGGACCCCAACCGTAACTGTATTCCCTGCACTTCGGTGGATATGGTGGTAGAGGTCCCCTGGGGAGCCCATCCCGGACAGGTGTATAACTGCTATGATATGGATATTCCTTTCCTGCAGGAATATTCCCTGAGCTGTACTACCCAGGAGGGATTCGACCAGTGGGCTGCCGCCTGGATTTTTCTTGAAAACGGGCATGACGGTTATTTAGACAAATTGGGGGCCAGCCGGTTGGAGAAATTGCGGGCTGTACCGCCCTACGGGTATGTACCTAGAAATAAAGGGGGATTGAAATAATGACCCGGGAAATTGCAAAAATCGGTGAATATACCCCGATTGAGGCCATGGTAGTATACTCGGCCCGGTTCCTGGCTAATTTCGATGGCAAAAAAGGTTTGATCGGAACCGGGTTGCCGCTGGTAGCTTCCCAATTAGCCAAGATGATGTACAGCCCCAATATGATTATCTTTCTGGAAACCGGCCAAGCTGACGCCAACCCCCAAGAGCTGCCTATATCAATCATGGACAGCCGCTTAACCTATGGATCATCCTGGCAGATGGGTGACCCGGAGGGATTGTTCCCTTTAAGCCGCAACGAGATAGATTTCGGCTTTATCGGCGGGGCCCAGATTGACAAGTACGGCAATGTAAATTCCACCTTTATCGGTGGTGACTACAATAAGCCGGTAAAAAGGCTGGCGGGGACTGCCGGTGCAGTTGATATCGGGGTATTCGCCAAGACTACTATCATCCTTATGGCTCATCAGAAACGGCGGATATGTGAATTTGTGGACTACCTGACCACTCCCGGTTGGATGGTTAAGAAATGGCCCGAGGGTACCTTGGTCCGGCGAGAGGAGTTAGGACTGCAGGGAGGCCCCAGCTGTTTTATCTCCTCTATGGGCATCCATAAGTTCAACGATGATGATAAAATAATGTATCTGGATAAATATTTCCCCGGTGTCACACCGGAGGAGATAAAAGCCAATACTGGTTTTGATCTGGATGTTTCGCGGGCTGCCGAAGCCGATCCGATCTATACCGAAGAAATCCGGCTACTCCGGGAAGAAATCGATCCCATGAACATTTATAAAATGCGCTAGATTCAAAAAGTTCCTATTTGGTTAATCCTTGATGGCAGGCAAGTACCATTTATCTTAAAACAATTTTGATTTATGAGGAGAAGGATGGCAATGATTGAGAATGTTCTGCCCAACATTTACAGAATTGAAATCCCCCTGCCCCATAATCCCCTCAGATCTCTAAACTCGTATTTTATTAAAGGCCGGGAGCGAAATCTACTCATCGACACGGGCTTCAATCAGCCGGAGTGCCGCGCGGCTATGGATGAGGCCCGGCAGGAAATTGGGTTTTCCATGGACAACACCGACATATTCATCACCCATATTCACAGCGATCATGCCGGGCTGGTCCACTACCTTGCCGCCCCCAGTACTGTAGTATTCTGTGACGCTTATACCGCTAATGCCTTTAAGGGTCCGCAGCTTGACTACTGGAATTATTTCAACGGGTTAATTACCCAGTCGGGTCTGCGCGGAGTATCCTATACCGACCATCCGGGTTACAAATATAAAACTGAAAAAATAGATAACATCCATCTGGTTATAGAAGGTGACGTTCTGGTAGTGGGTGACTTTCATCTGCAGTGTTTGTCGACACCGGGGCATGCCCCTGATCATACCTGTCTCTATGATCCCCAGCGCAGGATTCTATTCTCCGGGGATCATATTCTGGATACCATAACCCCTAACAACACATTGTGGGAACAGCCTGCCACTGCAACCCGAGACTTGCTGCAGGAGTATATAGAAAGCCTGGATAAAATAGCTGCCCTGGATATTGAATTGACCTTGCCGGCTCACCGGCAGCTTATCAAGGATTGCAACCAGCGCATCAGGGAACTTAAAGAGCATCACCACAAGCGATTGGAAGACATCCTTAATATTTTAGGTGACAGTGAGATAACTGGAGCCGAGGTTGCCAGCCAGATGAGATGGGATATGCGCAACCAACCCTGGGAAGAATTTTCGGCAGCGCAAAAGATCTTTGCTACCGGTGAAGCCTTGTCCCACCTCACCCACCTGGTCCTGCAAAAAGTGCTGGTCAGGGACTGTCGCGATGGGGTGGTATATTATTCTAGGGATTTAATAACAGAATAATTATAGTGAGCTTGACTAATATTAAATCCTACTGGGATGTTCTTTTTATCGAAAATAATTAACACCTTAATTAAATTTTATTTGTCCATTCACATTCCTTCTTATTTCACCGGTATTTTGAAGTTGCTTTTCTATTATATTCGTCCTGATTAATCATTTCGATTTTTCCAGATCAAAGCCTATAGATAGGTATGTATAGGCTGCTTCTGCACCTATTTTGAAATCAGTTGCACATGACTCGAAAAAGCGTTGACAATCATAATCTGCCATGCTAATTTGGCAGCAGAGATAGTTGACATGTTAATTATTTATATGTCAGCAGATTGTAACGTGACGGATTGAAATGAGCAGTCAAAAAGGAGGAGAGGAAATGTCCAACGATGCGGTGTTATTATCCAAGCAAAACGGAATTGCCACAATTACCCTCAATCGCCCTGCCGTAAACAATGCCTTGAACGGCGACATGATGGACGGGCTGGTCGCTGCTATCCAGGACTGCTGCGATGAAAGCATCCGGGTGGTAGTTCTGACTGGTGCCGGCAACAAGGCCTTCTGCCTGGGAGGAGATATCGCCTGGGCATCCCAATACAAGGATGGCCGGATGGATTTTTTCAAGGATTTCACTGTCCCTGGTGCCCGTCTTATTTCCGATATGCGCAAATTGCCCAAGCCCATTATCGCCAGCATCAACGGCATCACCGCCGGGGTTGGTATAAGCTTCGCAGCCGCCTGTGACCTGCGCATCTGCCATTCCGAGGTAATATTCAAACAAGCCTATACCGGGGTCGGGATCTGCCAGGACTGCGGATTCAGCCAGATGGTACCGGTGATAATCGGATTGGGCCGGGCCAGTGAAATGGTGTTCCTGGA
>JAXDBN010000213.1:0-33278 GCA_034678805.1 Syntrophomonadaceae bacterium | reverse complement strand
AGAATACCGCACCCACCCCTGGGTTGTTGGGAGAATACGGTTTTGCCGCTGTAATAAATATTGATGGTAAGAGCCTGTTATTTGATACTGGCAGTGACCAGGTTTTGTTTCACAACAGTGGGGTTCTCGGTATAAACCTAACTGATATCGAGGAAGTGGTAATTAGCCATGGGCATTTTGACCATACAGGCGCTCTTTTACCATTGCTTACCAAGTATGGACCAAAAATTGTATATGCCCATTCACGCCTTTTTCTTCCCCGGATGGTATCTAAACCTAAAGGGGGTTACAGGCAAATAGGTACTCCTTTCTCACGGTCAGAACTTGAAAAGGCCGGTGCCACCTTCGTATTTCATGATCAATGGCAGGATATTTGGCCGGGTGTATACATAAGCGGAGAAATTCCGCGTTGTAATAATTTTGAAGATACTGGCGGAGACTTCAAGGTTGAGGTTAACGGCCAGATAGAGACCGATCATCTTGAAGATGATATGGCCCTTGTTATTGATCTTCCGGCTGGTCTTGTTATTATCAGCGGCTGTGCTCATGCTGGCTTCATTAATATCATTAACCAGGCGATTCGCATAACTGGCAAATCTAAGGTGCTGGCATACATAGGCGGTACCCATTTGATGAACGCATCGGAAAGCCGTATAGACCAGACTATAAGCGTTCTAAAAACTATTGATATTGACCAACTGATAGTAGCTCATTGTACTGGTTTTCATGCCGCAGCCCGGTTACACAATGAACTGGGGCAAAAGGTAGTTAAAGGAGAAACCGGTATGAAATTTATATTCTAAGATAAGTACTGGATCAGCATCAATAATGGAGGTGTCGAAGCTTGGATATAAGCCAATATAGACTACAAGTCAAAGACCTATCCAGGACTTGCAAACCAGCATCATTTAATTTTGCCAGCACTGCTGAAATTGAACCGCTGCAGGGAATTATAGGTCAGGAGAAGGCAGCGCGTTCACTTGGCTTTGCCCTGGATATAAAAAATGAGGGATACAACGTCTATCTCTCCGGTTATTTCGGCACCGGAAAAACCACCTTGGCCAGGGCAATGATCAGAGAGAAAGCCGGACACGATTGTGTACCCCCGGATTGGTGCTATGTTAACAACTTCAAAATGCATGAAAGTCCCCGAGCCTTAAGTTTACCGGCGGGTTTGGGGAAGCAGTTCCGCCAGGAAGCAGCCAATACTATGGACGTCTTTGCGAAAAATATCGGCAAGGCATTTCAAAGTGAAACTTTTGAATTACAAAAGGCCGCTTTGCTGAACAGATTCATGGAAGACGGCAACATGCTTTATGTTCGACTGGAAGAGGAAGCTCGAACCTTTGGTTTCACCATTTCCCGTACGCAAAGTGGGGTCAATAGCATACCTTTGAAAGAGGATGGATCCCAGATGAACCAGGAGGAATTCCTGGCTTTAAGCGATGAGGAACGGGCAGAATTAATGAAAAAAAGTGCTGCCCTGCAGGATAAAATAAACGACTCATACCGGCAATATAGAGAGCTGGAAAAAGAACTTAAGGAGAGAATAAAGGAACTGGAATTAGAAACCGCCCGTCAGGTGGCAGCCCCCGATTTTGATCAAATGAATCAAAAATATTCTCAATATGGCGAGGTTCTAAATTATCTTACTGAAATGCTGCAGGATATACTTGATAACCTTGATATGTTTAAAGCCGGTGAAGATGATTCTCCGATGGCTTTGCTGCGCAGGATGGATAAGAGAACGCTACTAAGACGATATCAGGTCAATTTAATAGTGGATAACTCTGGATTAGAACACGCACCAGTTATATTTGAAACGAATCCCAGTTATGCGAACCTGTTTGGACAGGTTGAGTTTGAAAGTGAATTTGGTGTTTTAACAACTGATTTTTCCAGGATTAAGGCGGGATCCATCCATAAAGCTAATGGTGGTTACCTGGTTATGAACGTCTACGATATCATTAAGAATTTCTACGTCTGGGATAAACTAAAACGGGTGATCAAAAATAAAGAGATTGTGGTTGAAAGCATGAGCAAAACGTTTGGCCTGGGCAATGCTGAGACCCTTGAACCTGAGGCAATTCCTGTTAATATAAAGGTAGTTTTGATTGGAGACCCTCAATATTATTATCTGCTATATAATTATGACGAGGAATTCCAGAAGCTATTCAAAATGAAAGCGGATTTTGATATAGATATGCCCCGAACTCCAGCCAATGCCAGAGATTATGCCCGATTTATAAGTTCTGTTTGTACTAGCAAGGGCCTTCGGCATTTCAGCCGGGGAGCGGTAGCTCAGGTTGTAAATTACGGCAGTCGTATGGCCGAGGACCAGAACAAATTGAGTACTCTATTTAATAAAATGGTGGAAATTATCTATGAAGCTAATTGCTGGGCTGGATATGAAAATGCAGAACTGGTCGGGCGTGATCACGTCCGTAGAGCTATTGCCGAGAAACGAGACCGGGTATCAATGATAGAGGAAAGGCTCCAGGAATATATTGACCAGGGAACAATTATGATTGACGTATCTGGTCGTAAAGTCGGGCAATTAAACGGCCTGGCAGTTTATCAAATTGGAGACCACCAATTTGGCAAGCCGGTAAGGATTACTGCTAAAACCTTCATGGGCGAAAAAGGCCTGGTAAACATCGAAAGGGAAATTCAATTAAGCGGTAGCATCCATAGCAAGGGAGTATTGACCCTAAACGGTTATCTTGGGGCCCAGTATGCTCAAGATAAACCCTTGTCGCTTTCGGCCAGCTTGACCATTGAACAAAGCTATTCTGGAATTGAAGGAGACAGTGCTTCTAGTGCTGAACTATATGCGCTGCTCTCCAGCCTGGCGGATATACCGCTGCGACAAGGTATAGCCGTGACCGGATCTGTAAACCAGAACGGTGAAATACAAGCAGTTGGAGGGGTCAACCAGAAGATTGAAGGATTTTTCAAGGTTTGCCAGAAGCGCGGTTTAGACGGTGAACAGGGGGTAATAATACCCTGGCAGAATATTAGAAATCTGATGCTAAACGACGAAGTACTTTCTGCGGTTAGAGCCAATCTATTTAATATATGGGCAGTTAAGCACGTTAATGAAGGTTTGGAAATCCTGACTGAAACCCCAGCGGGGGAGAGGAAGGAAAAAGGAGAATTCCCGGCAGACAGCGTACATTATAAGGTTAATCGAAAATTAAGTGAATGGGGCATTCGCAGCACTTATAGAATAACGGGCTCCAAATCGAGTGTAGCTGGAAACATGATGCCGAGAAGAAGGATAAGGAGGTAGCCATTGTGGTTAAGAAAAGGCTGGTCCTAGCCATTTTGATGATAGTTTTATCAGCCGGAATAATTGGCTGTAACTTTGATTACCGGTCGTTTATACCAGGTGCCAGGAACGAGGAACTCTCTTTAATAAAGGCGGAGATTCATTTTAGTGATAATCAAGAGGTTGTCGATTGTTATATTAAAAACCTGGGGATTGACCAGGAAGGCAATGTATATTCAGGCGGATCGTCTTTAAACTATATGTATGATAATAGTGGTAATGTTATTGGATCATATAATTATCAAAATGTTCTGTATATTAAGGTGCTTCCAGAGGCAGTAACCAGCGGCGACTAAATTATGGAAAGGAGAGAATAGTAATGGAGCATGTTGAAGCCAAATGTATGCTATGTGGAAAAGTGTATCAACTAGGTGAAGATGACAAAGACTTTAAAAAAATGTCGGATCCTAGTAAACCAGGAACCTTCATATGTGATGTTTGCTCAAATCGGGTGCGTTATGAATCCGACGATAAAAAGAAACATCCTAAACCCAGCAGCAGCTAGATGCAGATTAGTTCCAGGGTTCGTACCAATGGTAGTCGATTAGATCTACTCCTCCTTCAAGGGCGGCTTTTTGCGTGTAGTAACTAGTCACGCCGGAGTAGACATCCACCCAATAAGGGTATTTACGCCAAAGACCGTAATAAACATCGCCGGTATCATTGACAATCAGATTATCGAACCAATTACCCTGAATCTCGATGGGCCTGCTAAGGAATAAGGTAGTTCCGAATGGAATAATGGGCTGCCGGGCTTCGCCGCCTTCGTTTAACGGATGACGAGGATGAACTGCTCCTGAACCCAGGAAATACCCTTGGGCCGAAGCTGAGGCTGGGGCCTGGGCTTGTTCGGTATAAAACGTTTGCTTTTGGTTCTCTGTTGAGAATCGGACATACCAATGTGGCTGGGGAGAAGTCTCGCCAGTATCGGTCTGTGATATATTCGGTTCCGGCAAGGGTTTGGTATCAGGGTTATAGGAAACCCGAAAAAGGAAATAAAATATAAGAAATAGCGCCACAATAAGCAGCGGGAATAAGATTAAGCGTCTGTCTCGTACCATATAAGAGCATCCTCCTGTTAGTATTCTGAACTTGATGCAAATCTTTTATTTATAGTAGATAATGGATATCTGATTTTTAACAAACAGGCAAAAGGGGGAGATTTCGATCATGCAACCATTCAATGACGGCCTGGATGAACGGCTCTTTGAGTATCTACTAAGATCTATTGCCACAGCCCCCTCATATAATTTGTTGGGTGTAAAATTACTGAGATTGGCACCGCTTCAAGCCGGGTTTGAGATGGTAGTCCAGCCGGAACACGCTAATTCCATCGGACTGATGCAGGGAGGATTATTGAGTGCCCTTGCTGATGCAGCCATGGGTATAGCTGTCCGAACGCTAGGCGTAAATGCGGCTACCGTAGACATATCTGTAGGTTTTACTGCAGCTGCGCGTCAGGGTGATGTGTTGCGGGCTGAAGGGGTAGTGGTTAAGGCTGGTAAAGACATATTTTTTACAGAATGTCAGGTTCAATCTGGTGACCGGCTTATTGGATACAGCAAAGCCACCTTTTATAAAGTAAGTTATATAAAGTACTGATTACAGGAGCGCACATTATTGATTCAGGATTTGTTTAAATTAAAAGAATATGGAATATTTACCTTTAAATCTACATCGCAAGCACTTAAAGCGGAGCGAACATTAGAAGAAGCCTCCGCTCATTTTTTACTGATGCCAACTCCGCGGGAGATCTCTGCTAGTTGTGGCTTAGCGGTTAAGCTGGCATTAAAGGATCTGACTCATTATCAGGATATTTTAGTGAACAATAAAGTTGAGATAGAAAGTATATATCAAGTCAGCTATATTAAAGGGGAAAAGAAAACAGAAAGGCTTGATCATGCCTAATTACTATGAGATGATTGAGCAATTATTTGCCGTTGATGGTGGACTTTCTCAGACTCTGGATGATTACACTTATCGTAATGAGCAGGTTCGTTTTGCCGGTAAGGTGGCCGAAGCATTTCATGATGATTTGTTCCTATGTGCGGAAGCTGGCACTGGGGTGGGGAAGACCTATGCCTACTTGATTCCAGCTTTATTATGGGCCCGGCAAAACCATGAAAAGGTTGTTGTTTCAACTAAAACCAAGGCATTGCAGGAGCAAATCGTTGACCGTGATATACCCCAGTTGGAGCAGGGAATAGGTTTCTCGTTCAGATATATTGAAGCCAAGGGGCGTGAAAACTACCTTTGCTGGAACAAATATCAGCGGATTTTGGGGGGGAAGAGGTCACTTGATAAAGATCAAATTGATTTTGTTCAGAAAATACTAACCTGGGCTGAGTCTACCCATAACGGAGACCGCAAAGAACTGGGACTACCCCGGGATGTTATGCGGCACTGGGAGGTGGTGGCGGCCGACCGCAACAGTTGTCTGCGGGAAAAATGCCAGTATCATGATAAATGTTTTCGCTTAAAACTGATAAAGGGAATGGCTAAAGCCGATATAATTGTAGTAAACCATGCTTTACTGTTATCCGACATTTTGGTGGATAACCGTATCCTCCCCGAATATAAACGCCTGATAATTGATGAGGCCCACACCTTTATTAAAGAGACCTTTGATCGTTTTGCCTATCGATTTGAAAAAGGCGACAGCCTTAAATTATTAACCTCATTATATAATCACGACCGGCGCATCAAAAAGGGAATTTTACCCCATGTGCTCAGCACTTACCCGCAATTCTCAGATCGTGTAAATACATGCATCCAACTAGTCCAGCAGATTACCCAGGCAACAAATAAGATCTTCGATGAATTCAGCCATGCGTTGACTGGAATCGAAGGCACTAGTCTCAGCCACGTTATAAGCCCATCAGATAGAGAAGACGATTGGTTTGCCAATGGACTGGAAACTTACAACCAGACATGGAGACCGGCGATGGCTCTGCTAATTGGATATTTGAAGGAACTGAGTCAGGATATTGAGGGAGAAACAGAGAGTATTGATTTAAATGAGATTTACAACCTTTTGCAGGAGGTTGACAACGTCCTCTTTACCATTTTAGCGGAAGAGATACACAGAGAATCAGCCATTACCTGGCTAGAATGTTCACAGGGACAAGCCGTAGCTATTTGCTCAGGTGAAGTTGAACGCGGTAGTCTGCTGGCCAACAAATTATACAAGGAATTGAAAACCCTGGTTATGGTATCAGCCACTTTGGCCGTCGAAGATAATTTTGACAACTTCATTACCAGGGCTGGTCTAATGGAAAGAGCGGCTCAGGGAAAAGTTGTAACGCATTTGGAAACTTCCCCATTTAATTATAATAAACAAGCCTGTCTTTATATTTTAGAAGATATGCCAGATCCAGGAGGTAAATCTTTTGGCCATGCTGTTAATTCTGTGCTGGCCGAAATATTTGCATCTCGTGGTGGGAGAACCATGGTTCTATTTACGTCCCGCCAACAACTTCAGGAAGCCTCCGCAATTTTGCGCCCTTTCTGCGAACAGCGGGGGATTAATTTACTGGTACAGCATGAGGATGGGGATTTCGCCAATATTAGAGATGATTTTACCAGCAGCGAAAATTCGATATTAATGGGTGTGGAGACGTTTTGGGAAGGTGTTGATTTAAAAGGTGAAGTTTTGTGCTGCCTAGTGATAGTCAAGCTGCCCTTTCGATCGCCTACTGATCCATATTGCAGTGCATGGGAACAGTACTATCGATCCAAATATAAAAACAGCTTCCGCCACTTTATGCTGCCCGATGCTGCTTTGAGATTTAAACAAGGAATTGGTCGTTTAATTCGCACCGAAACTGATAGGGGAGCAGTGGTAGTCCTCGATACCCGGTTAGTCTCCCGTAACTACGGCCATGTCTTTATCGAGAGTACACCTATCCGGAACATCGCTTTGATCAGCCGGGATTTGTTGGCTAATGAGTTGGAGCGATGGTGTTGAGCCGTCATAAAACCCGCCTAATAAACATATTCATAAAGGTAACATTTCTCCACCTATCATCATAAAATGAATTAGATTGTAGTAACATAGATGGGCACTATACCTGTCCCCATTATCTGTGCAGTTAATTAACTCGGAAAAGGGGTGAATTAAATGAAGGTCTATTACATCAAGATCCCAGTATTCCTGAGAAGTTTACTATTGAAAATATGGGGATAAAAGGCGGGGACGCGGGGATGCCCAGTCTGTACTTCGTAATCGCCGGGATTCTTATACTATTGGGATTGTTATTATTGGTCATGGCAGGATGAGGAACTGGCGGACGCGTTAATCTACCAGTTCCTAAGTTGTTTTGAGCAAAAATTGCCTTTATTAGCCTTCGCTTAAGCCTACGCCCAGTACCCCTCCCAGAGCGCCTGCTACCAAACAGGCAGTGAGGGTGTAGATGAATCCCATTAAATAAATATGAGTTGGATTAGCCAGAAAAGTTGTAATCAACATAACAATAAAGAACATAAGGCCCAGGGTCGCGCCTCTCACAAGACCCCGGTTACCGTATGCTCTGCTAACCGCAGCACCGCCGCAGAATACGCTTAATACCATTACGGCTTTTCCAAGGGGATTCAAAATAGTCTCGCGAATGCCAGAATAGTAGACTACTACTGCAGCCAATGTACAAAGCACTATGCCCATCCCTAAAGCAATTCCCAGTCCTTTCAATTCTGCTGGTATTTTCATTATGCAGCACCTCCTCTTCTAGAAAAATATGTAAGTGTCACACAAAATATTACCTGTATACGCATCTCAAAGATATTCAATTATTTATGAGAGAATATGCATTACCGCCTCCACATAGATATGGAATATATTGCACGGAGGTGGTCAAGTGCTTGGTCATAGTCTGCAATGGAGCATAGCTGCCGGCTTGGGAACAGTCATTGGAGCTGTACTAATATTTCTTAAAAAACGCTGGACTCCAAAAAACCTGGCCTTCTTTCTGGGATTAGCTGCCGGCGTTATGACGGCAGTAGTAATTTTCGATATGTTGCCATCGGCGTTGCTTTACAGCGGTTTTGGGAAAGCGGTAAGCGGGATAATAATAGGATTCGTTCTAATGTTTGTGGTTGATTACTTCATAGCTACAAAAAAATCTGGAGCTCATAGCCTGTTGGGTTTAGGTTATCTTATTATGTTGGGAATTGCGATGCATGACCTTCCTGAAGGAATGGCCATAGCATTAGGTGATTTAATGAAAAGCCAGACCGGTTTTGTTATTGCCCTCGGAATAGGAATACATAATATCCCAGAAGGAATGGCTATTGCTGTGCCTCTGGTCATGGCTGGCATGAAGAAAATGCTTATCTTTGTGCAGATACTGGTTCTAAGTTTCATAACCCCACTAGGCACAATTGTTGGAATTTATCTTATATACCTTTTACCACCTCTTATGCCCTTCCTATTAGGCTTGGCTTCTGGAATTATGACCTATCTGGTGATTTTTCAATTATGGCCGCATGCTCGATCCAAACATAAGCTGGGCAGTAAACAAGGACTTATTATTGGTATGATCATAATATTGGTGGCCACCTTCGCATAAAATCTTTCTGCGCATAAATCGACTCGCATATTCGGAAAATAAAATAAAACGCGAGGAGATATGGCCAATTATGCCCAATTTTATCTATCTATCAGTAGCTGCTCTATCAGGGGCAGCTATGGCTCTGCAGGGAACTGTCAACACTGCTCTCGGTAAGATTGTCGGAACTTGGGAATCGACGCTGGTGGTCCATATGATTGGAGCGCTGGCATCACTACTGATCATAGTGGTGTTGGGGGTTGGTTTCGGAAATCTTAACAAAATCACCGAGGTACCCTGGTACAGTTATTTAGGCGGAATATTAAATGTGGTAATAATATATGCGGTAGTCAGAGCAATGTCCCAGGTGGGGGTGGGCAACGCCACCACCGCCATTGTAACAGCCCAACTACTAACCGCGCTCATGATCGATTGCACCGGAGCTTTTGGAATGAAGCAATACTCTTTTCATTATCGGGATGTCATTGGGGTTGCACTATTAGCAATTGGCGCTCGAATCCTTTTTATGGATTAGAATAGAAAATTTAAATGTTGTACGCTTTGTCAAATTGGTCACCAATCAATTAAAATATAAAAAGAAAAAAGACCGGCCAGTCAATACTGGATTGGTCTAAACATGTTGAGGGGCATCAATTTGAGGGGAGGTCAGGAATGGATAACAATAAACAGCAGGCTTTCAACGAAATCATGCAGGGGATTCTGGATAATCCGTATATCGGCATAATTATGGTTGATACCGAAGGTAATGTTACTATCATAAACCAGACCTATCTTGAAATTCTGGGGACCACAGAAGAACAAGTGCTTAACAAACCTGTAACGGATGTAACGCCTCATTCCCGTCTCCCCGAGGTGCTTGAGACCAAGGAAGTGCATTTAGCCGACCATTGGCGGGTTAATGAACACGACACGATTGTGTTCCGAATGCCTTTATATAAAGATGGTGAATTGATTGGAGCGATGGGGCAAAGTCTGGTACTAGACGCCGCCGGGGTTAGGATTCTGTCTAAAAAGCTCAGGGAAATAGAAGGTGAATTAGCCGTTTACAAGGATGTTCTTAGCAGCATTTACAGTTCCAAATATACTTTTGCTGATATCGTCGGCTTAGATGAACAATTACGTAATTTGAAGACCTTAGCCATGCGTGCTGCAAATACCGGTTCAACTGTGCTGATCCAAGGTGAAAGCGGAACTGGTAAAGAGTTGTTTGCCCAAGCTATTCATTCCGCCAGCCCGCGTTCCGATCATCCTTTTGTTCGGGTTAATTGCGCGGCTTTGCCTGATAACTTACTTGAATCGGAACTATTCGGGTATGAAGAAGGTGCTTTTACTGGGGCTCGCAAAGGTGGCAAACCTGGCAAATTTGAATTAGCCAACCGGGGCACGATATTCCTGGACGAGATTGGGGATATGCCGCTGGCTATGCAAGCTAAGCTGTTAATTGTACTGCAGGAACGAGAGATAGAAAGGGTGGGGGGAACAAAACCTATTGCTGTAGACGTACAGGTTATTTGCGCTACCAACCGGGATTTAAGGGACATGGTAAAAAAGGGTTATTTCCGGGAAGATCTCTTTTATCGCTTGAATGTAGTCACTCTGAACGTACCCTCATTGCGCGATAGACGTTGTGATATACCATTGTTGGTTAAATACCTGGTTCCCAAGTTGAATCGACGCATGCACACACAGGTGCAGAAAATCTCCACTGAAACCATGAAATTGTTGACCAGTTATGATTGGCCGGGAAATGTTCGAGAGTTGGAAAACTTGCTGGAGAGAGCTATCAATCTGGCAGATTTGAACCGTGAATCATGTCTGGTTCCTGAGCATTTTCCATTCCTATCTGCTTTGGCAACCTCAGCCGGGCAGATGGTAATTCAGGTAGATAATTTAAATAAAGCCGTAGAACAGGTTGAAAAAGCCACTATTCAGAGGGTTTTGGCTACAGCCGGGAACAATAAAGCACGAGCTGCACGAATGTTGGGAATAAACAAATCTGTCTTATACCGTAAGCTTGAAAAATACGGTTTGTTGGACCAAAGAGAACTCAATCAAGCTATACAAGGTTTTAACCTCTAGGTAATAATAAGCTTAGTGTTTTAGAGCTTTTTGATATTGAATCTGTATAACAAATACTATAAAAAAATACCGTGGTTACATAATAATATCTGTGGATTTGGTGTATGCTAAATTTTTGATGGCTTTGAACAAAAAGGGTTGCAAAATGCAACCCTTTTTATTTTTTCATTAAGCGAATTAGTCGCTTTTTGCAACCCTTGCGATTGTATATACAAGCACAATATATTGCCAAGAATCCAGAAGAGCAGGCAAATAGGCATTTAGGTAATATTTCTTTGGGACTGGCATATATTTTGCTGTATATATATTCAGGATTTTGAATGGGGGGTGGGTTTGAGAGAAAAGCAGTTCATCAACCTGAAAAACATATAATTTGAAGGAGGAGAGTAGATTGGCAATCAGTAAGATCGGAGTATTGGGCGCCGGAACCATGGGAGCCGGGATTGCCCAGGTGAGTGTTGAAGCAGGTTTCGATGTAGTTTTGGTTGATGTTGTTCCCGAGGTTGTGGATAAGGCCGTTAAAAGCCTGAACAAGGCCTGGGCCAAAGCCGTTGAGAAGGGTAAAAAGACCGCTGATGATGTTGCCAAATTTAGCAGTCAGTTAGTCACTGGCTCCGATACCGCTCAATTAAAAGACTGTGACATTATTATCGAAGCCATAATTGAAAACATAGATATCAAAAAGAAAGTTCATGCCCAGTTAGGAGAGATTTGTAAAGCCGAAGCCATTTTGGCCACTAATACCTCTGCTTTGAGCATCACCGAAATAGCGGCAGCTACCAATCGTCCCGACAAAGTGGTAGGCATGCATTTCTTCAATCCGGTTCCAGTAATGAAATTAGTGGAGGTAATTCCCGGATCGGAGACTACCGCAGACGTAGTAGCAGCCACCGTAGAAATGAGTCAAAAGATTGGTAAAGAGCCGGTAGTTGCAAAAGAAGTGCCGGGCTTTATTGTCAACCGAATTCTGGTTCCCTACATTAATGAGGCTGGCTTTGTTTTCCAGGAAGGTACAGCTTCTGCAGCTGAAATTGACAAGGCCATGAAATTAGGCGCAGGCATGCCCATGGGCCCCTTAGCTTTGGCTGACCTGGTAGGCATCGATATAGTCCTGGCTATTTGCGAATATTTTACAAAGGAATTCGGCGATTCCAAATATCGGGCTTCCTTAGCATTCCGGCAAAAAGTTCGGGCTGGCCATCTGGGGATGAAGACTGGCAAAGGCTTCTACGACTACAGTAAATAGAATCGTATGGAGTATCTACGATAATTTCTGAAGGGAGGCACAATATTGGAATTTCAGAACATTATTTTGGAAAAAGAAGACTACTTGGCAGTTTTAACTATTAACCGGCCTAAAGCTTTAAATGCCCTTAATGGTGATACTCTTTTCGAAATAGAGGCAGCGGTTAAGGACATAAAAGCGGATCCCAGTATAAAAGTTGTAATCGTTACGGGCAGCGGCGATAAGTCCTTTGTAGCCGGAGCCGATATTACGTTTATGTTGCCACTATCACCGGCTGAAGGCCGTTTTTTCTCCGATGTTGGCGAGAAGGTATTCCGGCAAATTGAGTTGCTGGAAAAACCAGTAATAGCGGCGGTAAACGGATTTGCGCTGGGCGGTGGATGCGAGCTGGCTATGGCCTGCGATATAAGACTGGCTGCTGAAAATGCATTATTTGGTCAACCCGAAGTTGGGTTGGGCATTATACCTGGGTTTGGTGGAACCCAGCGCCTGCCTCGTTTAATTGGTGAGGGCCGCGCCAAGGAACTAACCTATACTGCCGACAACGTGAAAGCTGACGAAGCTTATCGGTTAGGGCTGGTAAATCATGTTTACCCGCAGGATCAGCTGATGGAAGAGGCTAGAAAGATGGCTAAAAAAATAGCTTCCAAAGCGCCTATGGCCGTCGGCTATGCTAAATTTGCCATTGGGAAAGGCATGCAGGTAGACATCGATACCGCCATGAGTATCGAATCCGATATGTTTGGCATGTGTTGTGCTACCGAAGACAAATTCGAAGGAATGACAGCCTTTGTAGAGAAACGTAAAGCTGCCTTCAAAGGCAAATAAACCTAAAATTCAGATTCCCCCCACAAGGAGTTCAGTATATTGGCTTGATTATTAATAGGAGGGATACCGAGTGGATTTTAGAAAAGAATATACGAGCAAGCTGGTCACAGCCGATGACGCGGTAAAGGTTGTCAAATCCGGAGATCTGGTTCATTATGGCGAATTCGTAATGAATTCTATGGATTTGGATGCAGCCCTGGCTAAGCGCAAGGATGAACTGCAGGCAGTTCAAATAAGAACTGTTACCTGCCCGTTCCCTCCCCAAACTGTAGTAAATGACCCGGAAAGAAAACACTTTATCTATAATGACTGGCATTTTAGTGGAGCCAGTCGTAAATTACACGATAAAAACATGTGCAATTATATTTCCCTTACTTATCATGAGGGACCAAGCTTTTACGAACGTGGCTATGTTCCGGTGGATGTGGCTTTAATTAAGGTTACACCCCCTGACAAACATGGCTTTGTAAACCTGGGAACATCCAATTCAATTACCCATGCCTTTTGCGATGCCGCCAAAATAGTAATAGCCGAGGTAAATGAAAAGGTGCCGCGCTGTCTTGGAGGATTACGGGAGACATTACATGTCTCGGAGATAGACTATTTTGTCGAAGGCACCAACAAGCCTATGATTAACCTGCCAGAGCTTCCGATTTCTGATACTGACAAGCAGATTGCATCAATAATTCTTGATCAGATTAAAGATGGAGACTGCTTGCAGCTAGGAATTGGCGCTATGCCCAATGCAGTAGGAGCTATGATTGCCCAGTCCGATTTAAAGGACCTGGGTGTTCATACTGAGATGCTGGTCGATTCTTTTGTTGATATGTACGAGGCCGGCCGTATTACCAATCTGAAGAAACAGTTGGACCGGGGCAAGATGGTATATACCTTCGCCATGGGAACAGACAAGCTATATAACTTCCTGGATGAAAATCCGATTTGTGCAATATTCCCAGTCGATTATACCAACGATCCAGATGTCATATGTAAACAAGATAACATGGTTTGTATAAACAATGCTGTAGAAGTAGATCTTTTTGGGCAGGTATGTTCGGAGTCCTCTGGAGTCCGCCATATTTCCGGAACCGGCGGGCAGCTGGATTTCATCTATGGTTCTTACAAATCCAAAGGCGGCAAAGGTCTGGTTTGTCTGACCTCCACCTACAAGGACAAGGATGGTAATCTAAAGTCACGTATAGTTCCTACTTTAACAGATGGAGCTACAGTGACGGTGCCACGCAGCATAAACTATTTCGTGGTTACCGAATACGGAATAACTAATCTGAAAGCCAAGAGCACATGGGAAAGAGCCGAGTCCCTCATTAATTTGGCTCATCCTGATCTGCGTGATGATCTTATCAAGGAAGCTGATAAGAACTTTATCTGGGTCCGTTCTAACAAAATCGAATAAATAGCCTGGTTTAGCCGTGATAGCATTTAATTTTGAGAAAGAGGAGATATAAAATGGCAAAAGAACTAAACGAAGTTGTAGTAGTCAGCGCGTGCCGTACCCCGATCGGTACCTACAACGGTTCATTGGCCGGATTGCGCGCCAATGATTTAAGCAAAATTGCTGCTACGGAAGCAGTTAATCGTGCCGGTATTGATATGAAACAAATTGACGAAATTGTTTTGGGTATGTGTTTGCATCATGGCAACGGTTCCCTGCCAGCCCGCATCATTTCTCAGCAGTTAGGTATGTCTGTTGAATCCAGCGCCAGCATGGTTAACCAGAACTGTGCTTCCGGGATGAGAGCAATGGAAATGGCTGCAATGAAATTAATGTTAGGAAAAAATGATATCGCCCTGGTAGTAGGAACTGAAAGTATGAGCAACATTCCGTACTTGCTGCAGAGCTTCAGATGGGGAGCCCGGATGGGGGATTCCAAAGCCCAGGATGCCATGCTGGCTGATGGATTAGTCTGTACTCTAGCTGGTGGTCACATGGGAAATACAGCTGAAAATATTGCCGAACAATATGGAATTACCAGAGAAGAATGCGATGAGCTGGCTCTGCTGAGTCACCAGCGCGCAGTAAGGGCGGTTGATGAAGGCCGCTTCAAGAGAGAAATCGTACCAGTCATGGTAAAGAAGGGCAAAAAAGAATTCTTGTTCGAAAATGATGAGCACCCCATCCGTGGAGCAAGTCTTGAAACAATGGCAAAACTACCGGCCGCTTTCAAGAAGGGCGGGGTGGTAACCGCTGCCAACGCTTCCGGAATCAATGACGCCTCGGCGGCTGTAGTTATGATGACCAAGAAAAAAGCTGAAGAACTTGGCATTAAGCCATTAATGAAATTAATAAATGTATGTTCTGAAGGCGTAGATGCTAGGGTGATGGGCCTTGGCCCAGCGGTAGCAATACCCAAGTGCCTCAAAGAAGCAGGCATGAAATATGAAGATATTGAGTACTGGGAGATAAACGAAGCCTTTGCAGCCCAGGTTATTGGGGTAGGTAGAATGATCAAGGAGACTGCCGGGATAGATCTAAATATCGGCACTTTTGATAAGGACGGTAATATCAACAATAATGGTTCAGGTATTGGCCTG
This sequence comes from Syntrophomonadaceae bacterium, assembly GCA_034678805.1. Taxonomy (GTDB): domain Bacteria; phylum Bacillota; class Syntrophomonadia; order Syntrophomonadales; family Syntrophomonadaceae; genus PHAA01. Next base: position 17,677 of record JAXDBN010000213.1, on the reverse strand, counting down.
GGGCACCCGGTAGGGGCAACTGCCCTGCGGATAATCGTCAGCATGTATTACGAGCTGGAGAGATTAGGCAAAACCGTAGGCGGCGCTTCATTATGCGTAGGCGGCGGACCCGCCATGGCATCACTGTGGACCCGGGAAATATAACCCCTTAACCCCTCACTATTTTGCGGGTGATGGCCTGTGCGGCCATCACCTAGCCCCTTTTTTTAAGAGGGAGATTACCGTTAACAATTGAAGGAAACGGAGGTAACCTAAAAATGGCATCTAATTTTGCAATCAATAACATCCGCGATTTTGAGTTTATAATTGGCGAATGGCTGCCTAACCAGGGAGTATTCAATTATCCGCAATTTGCCGATTATTATTCCAGAGATGACATAAAATCAGTTTTAATGCCAATTCTCAAAATGTGCAAGGAAGTCATCGAACCCACCAATAATGAGAATGAGACTAATCCAGTAGTATTTAAAGATGGTAAAGTCACTTTGCCGCCTAGTTACGGCCCCTTGTTCCAGAAGCTGCAGAGCGAAGGATGGGGTACCAGCAATATTGACAATTCCGAAGGCGCTATGGTTATGCCGGACATGCTGCATTCGGCAGTTTGGGAACTAATCGGAGCAGCCAACCCCACTTTCATGCCCTATATTCTGTTGACTACCGGTTCTGCTGATCTGATTCAGAGTTTTGGTGATGATAAACTGAAAGCCATGTTTTTACCGAAAATGATGGACGGTACCTGGTCGGGAACTATGTGCCTTACCGAACCAAGTGCGGGATCAGATGTTGGAGATATATTATCCAAGGCTTATCCAACCGATGACCCTAGAATTTTCAATATCAAGGGGAACAAGATATTTATTACCGGCGGTGACAATGACTTTGCCGAGAACATCATTCATTTGTTCCTGGCCCGTATCGAAGGCGCCAAACCCGGAACCGGAGGTATATCCCTGTTTGCCGTTCCTAAATATTGGGTAAACGATGACGGCAGCCTGGAGGATAATGATTTCCTGACCACTGGGATTGAACATAAAATGGGACAGCACGGCTCAGTTACTGCCTCCCTGTCTGCAGGTGAAAACGGTAAATGCCGGGGTTGGCTGCTAGGCAAAGATCCTCGCGAAAATGAAGGTAAAGGCGAGGGTATGGCTCAGATGTTCCAGATGATGAATCTGGCGCGCATGGAAACCGGGCATATGGCCCTGTCCTGTATCATCAACGCGTTCGCTAACGCACGCGATAATGCCAAGGAAAGGGTACAAGGGCGTGCATTTACTAATCCAAAAGCCGGGCGGGTAGCTATTATAAATCACGAAGATATCAAACGGACCCTGATGTTAGGTAAATCCCATGTTGAGGCCATCCGCGCTATGATGTACAGGACCTACCTGGCCTTTGACCAGCGTCACCGGGATCCTGATCCGGCTGTTCGCAAAGCGGCTTCCGATTTAATCGAGATGACCACCCCGCTGTGCAAAGCTTATCCTTCTGATGAATCATGGGGGTTGATTTCTGAAGCTATACAGTCCTATGGAGGCTATGGATACTGTTCCGAATATCCCGTAGAACAAATCGCCCGGGACTCCAAGATCTATTCGATTTGGGAAGGCACCAACTTCATACAATCACTGGACTTGGTAGGCCGCAAGATGCAGATGAAAGGCGGCAGCGTATTTGGAGCATTCCTTCAGGAGATGGTGGATTTCTGCGCCAACAACAAAGACCATGCAGTTTTAAGCAAAGAGTTCGCAATTCTTGACAAAGCTCTTAAAGCGTTCCAGGATATGCTCAAAGCCCTGGCTGGCTATGCTCAAAGCAATCCTGCCTTAATCCCGCTGTTCTCACGTCGGGTCTTAACTGCGACTTCCCAGCTATATTGCGGTCGTCAAATCCTGGACCAGGCAGTTTTAGCTGCCAAACGAGCCGAAGAGGTTGGCGCCGACCACTTTGATTACAAATTCTACAACGGTAAAGTGGCTACCGCAAAATACTATTTGCACAACGTGGTACCTAATGTTTGGTCAATTGCAGAGATTGTAATTGACGGTGATTCCTCAGCCATTGATGTACCAGTAGAAGTGTACGACTATATTTAAATCTGGTATTTCAACTGAAAACCCAGTCTATTAATACCAATAAGCCTCCAGATCAAATCTGGAGGCTTATTATCATAAATAGGCTAAGGCCGTAAATTTAGTATACATTCTATCTGCTGACCAATGCTTGAGCCAACCAGCAGCTGTGAAAGCTATTTTCTATATAGAGCGCGGTTAATAACATATAAAACATAAGACGTGGAACCTATCAATAAAATAAATAGGCCCCCGGCATATATCATGGCATTTCGATTGCCGATGATATTATCCAGGTTGAAACCGTATTGAGTATAGAGCCACATCACATAAAAGACGGTTGTCACGATCAGCCATAAATACTTCAATAGGTACAACATAAACTTACGTTTTTTGGTCATAGGAAACACCCTCTCCCTTAACTCTTATGCTTGTTATCTTCAACATAAACCTGCCATATCCTTTAACAAAATTAACAAATCCCTGCCCAATAATTAATAATGGTAAAATAAGAGGCAATATGAGTGTTTGTCACATCAAAAGTTGACAGACGCCCTTGTGCCGGAGGACTTATTATGGGTATTCGTTTTATCCTGGGCCGGACTGGCTCTGGTAAAAACAGACAAATTATGGATGAGATACATAAAAGGCTTCTAGAGGGGGGAACTGAGCAACTGATTCTCCTGGTACCGGAACAGTTTACACTGCAGGCTGAATGGGATTTGATCACAAGTTGCAATCTTCCTGGAATTATCAAAATTGAAGTATTAAGTTTTACCCGTCTGGCTCACCGGGTATTTGATCAGGTCGGCGGAGCGACCCGGGTCGTGCTAAACGAACAGGGCAAAAATATGGTACTGAGAAGGATGGTAGATAATCATAATTCGGAACTTACCATTTACAAAAAGGCTGCTGCTCAATCGGGTTTCATAACCCGCTTGGGTGAATTCATATCCGACTTAAAAGGGCAGGACATATCGCCGAACCAACTGCGTGATACCGTTATAGGTCAGGAAGGGATGATCGTAGAGCAGAAGATTCATGATATAGCATTGATATACGAACAGTTCAGTGAATATTTAAGAGGAAGATACCTGGATGCAGACGACCATTTGAACTTGCTCAGCCAAAGAATTGGTGAAGCAAAATTTTTGCACAATGCATATCTATGGGTGGACGGCTTTACTACCTTTTCACCCCAAAGTCTAAAGATATTAGCCCAAATACTCAAGGTGGTAAAAGAAATCACTGTTAGTATTACTGTTGATCCCCGCAATGGAAGTCGTGATAGCGAATTGTTTAGTCTATCTAAAAAGAGTCTGGAGCGATTGAGAACAATAGCGAAGGCTTCAGGAGTGAATGAAGAGATTACAAGTATTAGGCGATCAAACGAGGTTGGTTGGAAAAACCCAGCTATTCAGCATATCGAGAAGGAGCTTTTTGCTTACCCGGCCCGGAAATATAAACACCATACAAAAGATATTGAAATTTTCGCAGCTGCCAACCGTAACAGCGAAGTGGAATACGCTGCCGCCCAGGTAGTTGAACTGGTAAGAGAAAGGGATTGGCGCTATCACGACCTGGCCGTGGTCTGCAACGACATTGACAATTATGGTCCGATAATTAAAAGGGTGTTTAACGAGTACGGGATACCCGCATTTATGGACCAAAAGCGAAGCTTGATGGGCAACTCCATCATCAAACTGGTCTTATCGTCGGTTGAGGTAATCCGCCGAGGATACCGCTATGAAGATATATTTACATTTCTCAAGACCGGTTTTAGTGGCCTTAATCAAAACGAGGCAGAAATTGTGGAGAATTTTGCACTTCAATATGGAATTAAGGGTGAGCGCTGGGAACAAGAAATTTGTGTTGAAAGTTCTGAATTATCTCGGCAATTAGACAAATATCGGAGAATTATTATAGAACCGTTAAAAAATCTGGAAAGAAAGATAAAGAATAAACAATCAATAACTGCCATATGCAGGGCGCATTATGATTACCTGGTCGAAATCGGCCTTCCGGAAAGACTGACTAATTGGATAAGCCTGATGAACCAACAGGGACGCCTCGATATTGTCAGGGAAAATACCCAAATATGGAACATCATTCTCGAAGTTCTGGATCAGATGGTAGAAATTTTAGGTGATCAACAGGTAATCCTTAAGGATTACTTGCATTTATTAGAGGCAGGTTTTGAGTCACTGGAGATTGGAATTATCCCAACTACGATTGACCAAGTACTGGTCGGCGATATTCAGCGTTCAAAAAGCCATGATATTAAAGGCCTGCTGGTATTAGGTGTGAACGACGGTTTTATACCATCTTCGGGAACAGAAGAAGGCATATTAACCGAATTTGAGAAGGAGATGCTGCAAGATTGGGGTTTGGAGCTCGATTTTGAGAGAATTCGAAAACCTGTTGAAGAGAGATTCTTAATTTACACGGCATTGAGCAAGCCAAACGAATACTTGGGTTTATCATACGCTCTGGCCGACAATGAAGGCAAAGCGCTACGACCTTCAATACTTATCAACCGCATACAGAATCTTTTTCCGGGGATATCCATTCATAGTGATTTGATCAAACATGAGGAAATAGAATTGCACCAGATAGGCAGCCCCCAAAGCACTTTTAAGTACCTGGTAGAAAATATGCGTATGTTGGCAGATTCTCAACCAGTAGATAATATTTGGGGAGATGTTTACTGGTGGTATCATAACCAGGACAAGTGGCAGCCGAGTCTCAAGTCTCTGCGTACTGCCTTATTTCACCGCAACCAGGCCAGTGCTCTGGGCTGCAAATTGGCCGGACAGGCATACTCTCTGCCCCTGCGGGCCAGTGTTTCTCGCCTTGAACAATTTGTGAACTGCCCGTTTGCCCACTTTATCCGTTATGGACTTAAACCTCAGGAACGTAAGGTATACGAGGTAGCAGCTCCAGATATAGGAGAACTTTTTCATACCTGTCTGCGTGATTTTGCTCGACAGTTACAGCGCGAGAACAGGGACTGGACCTCTTTAAACAGAGACACGTGCGATCTTCTGGTCGACAGCATCATGGACCATTTGGTGCCGGTGCAAGGAAACGGAATATACGCCAGCAGTCCTCGTTATCAGTACCTGGCCCAGCGTTTGAAAAGAATCAGCCAGCGCGCAGCTTGGATTCTTACTAAACAGCTCCAACAGGGCGAATTTATCCCCAAGCAGTTTGAGGTGGGCTTTGGCCCCAATCAGTTATTTCCGGCGATTGAAATTAGACTTGGTAATGGTCAGCAGCTATATCTGGAGGGACGTATCGATCGGGTAGATCTGCTCGAGACTGATGAGGGTACATATATTAAAGTCATAGATTATAAATCTGGTATTCCAGACTTTAAGTTAAGCAATATATTTCACGGCTTGTCTTTACAACTTATAACCTATCTGCTGGCAGTATTAGCAGGAGCAACTGGATTGGGAAATGGCAATCTAAGACCGGGCGGAATATTCTATTTCCGAATTGACGACCCTCTAATCGACTCCACGTCAGCTATTATTGAAAACATTGAGAAAGAAATCGCCAGGCAATTCAGACTTCAAGGTCTGGTTCTAGCTGACGTATATCTGGCCACTAAATTGGATCGGGACCTGCCCAAAGGCAGTTCGGATGTAATTCCGGTGGGAGTTAAGAAAGACGGGGAATTCACCAAAAACTCGTCAATTATAACCATAGATGATTTACAGGCCCTGCTGGCTCATGTTCAAGGCTTAATAACCAGGATTGGCCGGGAGATAAACAGTGGGCAGGTTAGAATTGAACCAATAAAAATGGGTAATCACACTGCTTGCCGTTTTTGCCAGTATAAGGGTATATGCCAGTTTGATCGGGCTCTGACTGACAATCGGTATAAGTCCCTGGCTAAATTAAGCAACGATGAAGTAATTGCCCGTATCCGCAGAAATGGGGGGTTATCATAATGGCCAATTGGGCTGACCAGCAAATTGAAGCTATTATGGACCGTCAACATGATCTGTTGGTGGCGGCGGCAGCAGGATCAGGCAAAACTGCCGTGCTCGTTGAACGCATAATCCGCTTGGTCAGGCAAGACCATATAGATATTGACCAAATGCTGATTGTAACCTTTACTCAAGCGGCGGCAGGCGAAATGAGATCCAGAATCAGCTCAGCCTTACTGCAGGCTATGGATGAGGATATGGAAAGCGAAGAGTTTTTGCGGCAACAGGTAACCCTGTTAAACCGAGCTTCTATCAGCACGCTGCATTCATTTTGTATGGAAGTGGTGCGCAGAAACTTTCATGTTATTGGCATCAGCCCCACATTCCGAGTAGGTGATGCGACGGAGATGGCATTATTAAAATTGGAATTAATAGAAGAATTATTCGAGAGTGAATATGAACAGGGGGCACCCGAGTTCCTAAACCTGGTAGAAATGTATGCCGGGGGTAAGGATGATACTTCTTTAAGAGATTTGGTCCTGCGCACCCACGACTTTATCCAGAGTCAGCCTTATCCCTTGCAATGGCTGCGGCAGAAGGTAGAAGAATTTAACCTGTCAGAGGACCAATTCAGCGATTGCAGCTGGATTCAAAGTTTGATCAAACATATCGACGTCGAACTGGCTGGGCTAGATTCGATTTTTAGAGAAGCCCAGACTATAGCCAAAAGGCCTGGGGGACCGGTGGCTTACCTGGGGGCTCTTGATGATGATTTAACGATAGTCGAGGATTTGAGAGAGAAACTAAAATTGGGTATGATCGAATTTTATCAGCAGCTTGCCCTAGTTAGGCATAAGACACTGGCCCGGGTTGAGAAGAACACCAACACTATTCTGAAAGAGGCAGTCCAGCAGTTACGAGATCAAGGTAAAAAAGTTATCAAAGAACTGGCTGCCAAAATGTTGATCCTGTCTATGGAAGACTTCTATCATGACTTGAAAGCCATGTACCCTGGAATGCGATACCTTTATCACTTGGTGCAAAGATTTGATTTTTTATACCGGGAACATAAGACCGAAAAAGGACTGGCTGATTTCAATGACCTGGAGCATTATGCCATTGAGATTCTTGCCGAACCTCTGATTGCGGACCAATATCGAAGTCAATTTAAGTATATCTTTGTGGATGAATATCAGGACAGCAACCTGGTGCAGGAAAATATACTTAATTTCATAAAACGCCGGGATAACATTTTTATGGTAGGGGACGTAAAGCAGAGTATCTACCGCTTCCGGCTGGCTGACCCCAGCTTGTTCTTACATAAATATGAAACCTATAATCAGGACGATAGCCAGCATACACGCCGAATCGATTTATGCAATAATTACCGCAGTCGCAAGGCCATAATTGATGGGGTAAATGATATTTTCCATCATATTATGACTAAGCATTTCGGAGAAATGGATTATAACCAAGACGCATTCTTGCAATATGGACTCCAGCTTCCAGAAGATATTAATGAAGAATTAGAAACCAAGAGTCTGGAACTAATTATAATAGACAAGCAGAATAATATCCTGCCTATAGATACCGAAGCGGAACCGGAAGAAGAAAACCTTCCCCCGCAGGAAGACATCGAAGAGGCGCCAGGGGATATTGAATTTGAAGCCCAGGTAGTTGCGGCACGAATAAATGAACTGCATAGCCAGCTTTTCTATGACAGTAAAGCTGAGACCTACAGGCGCCTGGAGTATCGGGATATAGTAGTGTTACTGCGGGCTACCCGTCAGCAGGCTGATATCTATTATGAAACCTTGATGGCAGCAGGCGTTCCAGTTTACGCAGATGTGGCCCGCGGATATTTCGAAACTACCGAGATCACTATAATTGTTAATCTCTTACGGTTGATAGATAATAAACGGCAGGACATACCTCTGCTAAGTGTACTTCGCTCACCAATTGGTAGATTTAAGGTTGAAGACCTGCTGGTTATCAGAGCCAACAGCACAGCATCAACCTATTTTGAAGCGTTAGAAGAATATATGCTCAATCATAATGATGCTTTAGCAGACAGGTTGCATGCTTTTATGGACCAACTCCATTATTGGAACCAGGAATCAAGGGTTTCGGCGATGGATGAATTGATCTGGAAATTACTGTTGGATACTGGTTATTTATACTATGTTGGTGCTATGCCCGGGGGGCAACAGAGACAAGCCAATCTGCAAATTTTGCTTGAGCGGGCTCAACAGTATCAAAAATCTGGTCTGCAGGGACTATTTCATTTCCTTAAATTTATCGACAAACTTGAATCCAGCAGCAGTGACATGGGCATGGCCAAGATTATAGGTGAGAATGAAGACGTAGTTAGAATAATGAGTATCCACAAAAGCAAAGGTCTGGAATTCCCGGTAGTATTTTTGGCCGGGTTGGGAAGAAAGTTCAATCTAAGTGACACAAGGGCTAAGGTGATGTTTCACAAAGAGCTCGGGATAGGACCCCGTTATGTTGATCCTGAACTCCGAGTAACCCGGGATACAATTGCCCGCATCGCCTTGAAAAACCGTATACTAACCGAAAATTTAGCTGAGGAGATGCGGATTTTATACGTAGCCTGCACCCGTCCCCGAGATAAGCTGATCCTAATAGGTACTGTCGCCGCTCTTAGTAATCAAATAAAGAAATGGAACAAAGGCACCAGCCCCTTCCAGGTGGCAAGGGGGAGCAGTATGCTGGATTGGATCGGAGCCGTGGTGGCCCATCATCCTGATGGAGCTAACTTAAGAGAAAAGGATCCTGGGTTTTCCCTGGATCTGAGGTTGCAGGCAGCCTATAAGTGGATTGTCAGAGTGGTGGGAAAATTGGAACAAGGGATAGCTTTATCGGCAGCGCAGGCTGATATCGAATTTGAACAGCGCTTGCAGGACTACTTTCAGAACGATAACCTGGTGCTTAGAGATGCCATTTCGGCTCGTCTTGACTGGATTTATCCGTACGCAGACGCTATTAACATCCCATCCAAGATTTCGGTCAGCCAGATCAAAGAATTACAGAGCAAAAAAGATACCTGTATATTGATGGATTCAGTTCCTGTTAAACGGGAACCTAAATTTGTTTCGGAGACAAAGGGCGGTGCTGAGCTGATAGTAGGCGGGGCCGCCAAAGGTACAATTCTGCATAAGGTGATGCAGCACCTTGATCTTAAATGGGTTGATAATGAAGGCGAAGTTGAGAGACAGTTGGAAGAATTGGTTAAGCGGGAAATATTGCTTCCCAAGGAGGCTGAAGCGGTGGATCTAAAAAGGATCTTAAGATTCTTTCAGTCACCTTTAGGACAGAGAGTATTAGCGGCGGAACAGCAGGAGAGGGAGATACCCTTTAACCTACTTTATGACGCCACTCTTCTGTTTCCAGATCTCCAACTGCAAGGGGAGCAGTTACTCGTACAGGGAGTAGTCGATTTATATTTCCAGGAAGGAGATGAATTGGTTCTGGTGGACTACAAATCCGACAGGATCACTCCCGTAAATCGAATAAAACTGATAAGTAATTACCGAATCCAAGTGGGAATATACAAAACTGCTCTAGAAAAAATTCTGGGGCAAAAAGTCAAAGAGAGCTATCTTTATCTATTCGATATTGATGAGGCAGTTAAAATTTACTAAATCGGAAGCGGGAAATGAACGGAGAAAGTTGTTCCCTTCGATCCGGTAGAGATATCTATATGGGCGTTATGGTGATCAGCAATATTATAGCAAACCGGTAATCCGAGGCCGGTTCCTTGATTTTTGGTGGTAAAAAAGGGAGCGCTGATCTTATCTAATAATTCGGTCGTTATTCCCGGGCCTTGATCATGGACGTATAATATTACCTCTGTTTTAGTCTGCTTAGTACCTATGGATAGAGTTCCTGGCGGAACCATTGCCTCCAGTCCATTGCAGGCCAAATTTATAATCATTTGCCGAATTTGGCTCTCATTCAGCCGAACCTCTGCATATGATTCACACTGGATGAGCAGATTTAGGTTTTTCATTAATGCCTGCGCTTGTATCAACGGTTGCAGGGATTCTACAATATGGCTGATCGATCCTGGTTTCAAATCCACTTGCTGTTGCCTGGCTATGCTTAAAAACTCGTCTATGATTTGGTTAGCCCGGTCCAATTCTTCGATCATTAAATTATAATAGGGAGTATTTTCATCAGTGGGATTCTTCAGCTGAAGCATTTGCAAAAAACCCCGCACTGCAGTCATTGGATTACGCACTTCATGGCCAACGGTTGCCGCCATTTCAGCCAACAGGTTCAAGCGGTCCAAGCTAATCATTTCATTTTCAATAATATGTTGGGATGATTGATCTTGGCTCTGATCAGTCAGATTATTATGGCTGGATTCTATAGATGACAAAACAACTCACTCTCCTATCCAAACAGGTAAGTTATTACAATATATAAGTTAAACGCAGATCGCATTAACTTTAAATTGTGCGTAAGAATCAAATTCAGATAATAGAATTCTATCATCAAAATGGTAAAATATGTAACTGGATAAAAAACACAAAAAGCGAGTCAATCTATTCATATATGATTAGAACCCAGATAATTCGATCGAAAATATGAAATGTTGGTTTAGAAAGAAGGATTTTCATCATTGGGATGGAACTTATTTACCTGTCACTTAAGTCACCCAAGCGCTCGATCAGATAAGCTTATTCCCAATGTTTACATATTAGTCAGTCTAACAGGACTATTAATGATAATTTATACAGGGGCGTTTTGTGAAAAAATATTTAAGAATATATCTGGCAATTTTATTACTTATAATAAATATTCAACCTGCCGGGGCTGCTGAAATCGAGTCTGGAGTACCGGCAATCGAATCGGAAGCGGCTGTACTCATGGATGCCCAAACCGGGCAGGTATTGTACGAAAAAAATATGGATGAGCAGCTCTATCCAGCATCGATCACCAAAATAATGACGGTGCTGCTGGGGGTGGAAAACTCCAGTCTTCAGGATACTGTAACCATGTCCCACCAAGCCGTATTCAGCATTGAACTGGGGGCTGCTCACATAGCCCTGGATGAAGGTGAGCAGATCAACATGGAACAAGCCCTAATGGCTGCCATGCTGCCTTCAGCTAACGAAGCCTGCAACGGTATTGCTGAACATATTAGCGGCAGTATTCCTGATTTTGTGAAAATGATGAATCAGCGGGCAGCCGAAGCCGGCGCCCGGCATACCAACTTTGCAAATGCTAATGGCCTGGCCGATCCCAGGCATTTAACTACGGCTTATGATATGGCCGTTATCACCCAGGCTGCTATACAAAATCCCGAATTCCGCAGGATTTTTGGCACTTCTCATTACGTAATACCTCCGACCAACAAACAACCGGAAACCCGTTATCTATGGGCCGAACATAAAATGTTTGAATGCGGCAGATATGAATATAAAGGTGTAACCGGAGGCAAAACAGGCTACACTAAGGAATCTGGAAATACCCTGGTAACATTGGCCCAAAGGGGTGAGCGGGAGCTCATTGCGGTGGTATTAAAAAGTGCGAATTCTGGCGTTTATAAGGACACGACCGCTTTGCTAGATTATGGTTTCGATCAATTTAATGATACTACAATTATTATGCCCGCCCTAACCGATTCGAATTTAAACGGTATTACTGGAAATCCCCAAGTCACAGAACAAATAGCTCAACAGGTACAAGAAATATCAGCCACCCGTCTGCTGCATAAAAGTATCAATCCTGATCAGGTTTTGGTCGCCTATACATTGCTTTCCGATACCGCAAGCGACAATCCACAAGTCCAAATCCATATGTCTCTTAATAATCAAAATAATTATATGTATAGTGATCTTGGTGTCATCGTTGTGCAGATCAATTTACCGGTAAAAACGGCAGGGAACAAGATACTGAATATCCTTGGCGTTATTATGAAAATCTTATTAAGTATAATTATTATTTTATTCAGCATCCGTTGGTATTTTAAAATTAAGAGAGGACTGCGCAGGAAAAGACACTATTCACTGGATCAGGACAGAATACGCTTACCGATTAAATAGGTAATAAAAATATTAAAGGACCGGAAAACCGGTCCTTTGTTTATAAATGGACACTAAATGCTTTTGATAGCTGTATTGCAGTGATTAATGCAATCGTTCAGGGAGTTATAGGCCAGATCCAGTTCTTGCTGTGACTTCTGGTTCATACCGCTTTTACTGAAGTGTTCAAGATCTCTCTTTGCCATGTTAACATGGGAGATTACTGATTCTACGCGTGATCTCTGATCCACTCATATACACCTCCTTCTTTCAAACTATAAATTAATTTGCCCAATTAATCGTTAGAATATGAAGGAAGATATAATTATGAAAAACAAAATCATACAAATGAGAAGATTCACATTTTCTGATACAAAAATTTAGTAGTCCAGTAAAGTATGATTAAAGAGAGAATGTGAAGTATAACACATAAATAGCTAGACAGATTTGATAATTGAGAAAAAATGCGGAAGGAGAGACTTTAATAAGTGCAAAACCCAGACGCTCAATCCGTAGATGCATACATCTTGCAGTTCAATCCGGATATTCAAGTAAAATTGCAAAGACTTAGGGAAGTAATCAAAGAAGCCGACCCTGAAATGCAGGAGAAAATAAGCTATCAAATGCCAGCTTACTATTTAAATGGTTACGTCGTATTTTTCGCTGCCTTCAAAAATCATATTGGATTTTATCCAACCCCCAGTGGAATAAATGCCTTTAAAGAAGAGTTGTCAAGTTATAAGACGGCTAAAGGCTCGGTCCAATTTCCTGACAATCAACCTATACCCTATGACTTGATCAGCCGAATGGTAAAATATCGACTTGAAGAAAACAAAATGAAATCGGAGGCAAAGCGCAGAAGTAAAAAAACTTAAATAGATATTTATAACCCATAGCAGTCTAAACCCAGCTGAATTGCGAATATATTTACAAAAAGATACTGTTTTGTGTAATATATCGGAAAACTATTCTGTAATCCGTTAAAATCATGCTCTCGTGTAACGTATAAATAATATGAATAAGGCAGGAATTGTAAACTAATTCCTATAATAATATTGCCGCAACGAAAGGTGACGAGAGAACATGATATTCAAAGTTATGACCGTAGACAGAACCGCTACAGTACTTAAACAAAAAGGAGCCACTGGTTCCCTGACCACTAAAACAACTTATATCCCGGCAGGGACGCTGCTGGAGGTATATGGTTATGCCAATAGCGAAGAAACTAGATTCGTAGCCTGGAACGAACAGTACTCGGCGACTTTCTTCACCGTCTCGATTAATGATTGCCGACCAGCATATTAAATCAATGATTGTTGAGCTGCCTACATCGAATAGTATTGTGGATTATATGGTTTACTACTGAAAACTAGGAAGGTGACGAAATGTGTGGAAGAATCTTGGTTCCCACTGATGGTTCAGGGTATTCACGTCGCGCCCTCATCACTGCTATCCAGATCGCCAGGCAGTTTGACTCTGAAATCGAACTTCTCCACGTAGTGAATTCTATGGATATAGTGTATGGATCCTCAACTATCCTGGGAGGATCCTATACTTATGCCAATCCCGAGCAAATAAGCGGGCAGGTTCTGGATGCTACCATGGTAGGGTTAGATGCTGCTAATATAGTTATTACAACCAAAACTATTACTGGCAGTCCCGCCGATGCAATAATTGATGAACTCCGGCATAATTTTTACCTGGTAGTAATGGGGAGCAAGGGTCACAGCCCTCTGGGAGGTGCGCTGATCGGCAGTGTTACCCAACGCGTAGTTGGGGAAGCCAATTGCCCAGTGTTAATAGTAAAAGAAAACTAATAACTATTTAGGTCTTATTAGATTAGGGACGTCCTGCGGATAATGTCTGCAGGACGTTTATTATGTTAGACTGTTCTATATATGTATATGTAATTTGCGGAGGATTATTATGGATAATAACATTTTGGATCTGGGTCAATTGGAAGGTCAAACCCCCCAGTCCTTAGCCCGGTTACTGATTGACCTGAGTGAATTACTCAACGGTCGCAACGACAATATGCCATCTATGGCTAGCCTGGATTTGTTAAACAAGATATTACGAAAAAAAGATAATGTAAGCCATATGACTTTGGAACAAGATGCGTTGGTGTTTTCGTTCTCGGCTATTTTTCAATTTATCTTATGGTCCAAAATCGATCAACCGGACCAACTGGAGCAAATTTATCAAGCGCTGGATGAACACATTCTCCAAAGCGGAGAAGAAGGCAATGAATATTTTAAAGTGGTTATGGACACCTTTAGCAAGACTATTGCCGCTTCCAAAGCACTGGCTGACAAAATAGCCACAGTTAATAATGACTTGAATAGACTTCAGCAGAGATCAAGCGAAGAATCGGAAATCATAGCCAGCAAGATGACGGCTCTGAACATAGAGTTAAACCAACTGCAGGAAGATTCAATTATGGATGCGGAGGCTTTCTACCGGAAATTAGGCGCAATTTCGAATGAACTGGACCGAATTCAGGAAGATATAAATAGACAAAATGTCAACGTTGCTTATTCCCGAAAGAGACTCAATATGGCTTCTGTGATAGTAATCATTTGTTTATTGGGATTAATGATATTGATATGGTTTGTTGTCTAAGGCCAATCCATATTGATGGAGGAATTACAATGAAGTATTTAGTAGTAGGCGGAGGGGGCACCGGGGGCAGTATAGCCGCTTTCATGACTGAGGCTGGCAAAGATGTAACTGTAATCGACCGGGGAGAGCACCTGACCGCAATCTATACCTCCGGATTGAAAATGGAGACTACCCGTAAAGGCAAGTACTCTGTTTTTCCTATGCATGTTGCGGATATGGACAATTACCGGCAACAACCAGATGTGATTTTTGTGTGTGTAAAGGATTATTCTCTGAAAGATATAATTCCTTTTATTGAGAGAATCTCAGGCACAAGCACTGTGGTAATTCCACTACTGAATATCTACGGTACCGGAGCCAGGATGCAGGCTAAGCTGCCCGGCCTATTGGTTACAGATGGTTGTATTTATATCTCCGCTGAAATAACGAGACCCGGAACCATCCTTGTATCGGGTGATATTTTCAGGGTGGTATTTGGCACCCGGCAACCTGAGGATTATCGGCCAGTACTGGAACAAGTAGCCAGTGACCTGGAAGATAGCGGTATCACTGCTCTTGTATCTCAAAACATCCGCCGTGATGCTTTGCAGAAATTCTCCTATGTGTCACCAATGGCGGCTTGTGGTGCCTATTATAATATTGATGCTGGAGCAGCCCAGCGGGAAGGCATAGTGAGGGACACATTCGTTATCTTAATGCGGGAGATTGACGACCTGGCTATAGCTATGGGTATACATTTCTCTGTGGACATCGTAGCTGCCAACCTGAAAATATTGGATAGCCTGTTACCGACTGCATCTACCTCTATGCAGAGAGATATACGCCATGGTAAGAAATCCGAAATCGATGGTCTGGTTTACGAAGTGCTGCGACTGGCCAAGACGTACCAGGTACCTGTGCCTACCTACGAAATGATAGCTGCCAAATTTGGCTTCCGTATAGAATAGGTAAAAAAATACCAGGATATTATCCTGGTATTTTTTAGCAATATTGACGTTTTAAAATTTATTCAGATAAGAAGTTCAAGATATTTTTACTGCCGTACCACTTGCCGTAACCATTAACATTCCGTCACGGACTACCTGATAATCCAGGTCAATGCCAATTATGGCATCGGCTGCTAAATTGCGTGCCATGTCCTCCATTTCACTTATTGCCAAACGCCTTGCCTCGCCTAATTTAGTTTCATAGGCACCGGAGCGTCCACCCACAATATCAGTGATACTGGCAAAAATGTCCCTAACTACATTAGCGCCCATAATGGCTTCTCCGGTTACCAGCCCCAAGTAAGCAACTACACGATGACCATCGATTGCCGGAGTAGTTGTTAATATCATCGCTAATTCTCCTCCTATATGTATAAATATATATTACTATAATCCAAATTGTGTCCATGAAACAAGAAACGCTGCAAAATAAGATTTCACAGCGTTTCTTTTCTTATTTACAGAAGGGGGACTTCTGTAGATGTTCAGTACTCTATTTAATAATACGATTGAAGTTGATTATTTATGCGCAGATCACATTCTATTAAATATAATACCAGAAGCCATCAGTATAAGTCCAACTAAATAAGTAAAAATATCGTTGGGACCAGTTTTCGGTCAGTTACCGGACTTCACAGTTGAGATGATGGCGGCTGCAAATGATGCAATCATTGTACTATAATTCGAATACCGGATAGTTAGATTACGTTATGTGATCGCCGTAACTGATGAGATCTCACTAATCATTAATCTATATTTCTCTAAAAAAAGCGCTGCATTGAATGCAGCGCTTTAAACTCTATTGTTGGTTAATAAGGATCTTCACAGGATGGTGACTTTTACCGTTTTCATGCCGTACCTTAATGCTTCCGCATGGGTATCAAAGAAAAGGTCTATCCGGTTCCCCTTAATGGCGTTGCCCTGGTCAGCGGCGATGGCGTTACCGTAACCTTCTACATAAAGCCTGGTTCCCATGGGAATCACTTTAGGATCAACTGCAACTATACCACGCGCCAAAGGAAGTCCAATATAAGATGGGTAACCGTAATATGGCTTGTTGCATTCATAGCAGCCGTCGTAAGCGGTCGCTACCATGGTAAAAACCTGACCGCTGCGTGAAGATTCAGAACGGGATACAGTAGATCCGGATCTGGATAGAGTAGAATAATTCGAATCAATTCCAAGGGTTTGCCTGGTGTTGGGGCCAGCAATACCATCTGCAGTCAAACCTGCATCCCTTTGATATCTGATGACGGCCTGGTAGGTTAGGGGACCGAAGACGCCATCGGCATCGCCGCACCAGTAGCCCTTCTCATTCAACGTTTGCTGCATATGTACTACCTCAGCTCCTTGGGAACCCCATGCCAGGCTGGAGGCTGCCATGGCTGGACCTTTGTTTGGCCAAATGAGGCCGCTGCACAATAGTGTAATGACAAATACGAAAGTAATGATCTTTTTTCCCGACATCTTTTAACTCCTTTCTAAACTCTAGGCACCTTTCCTGGTACGTATCAAGTATCGGTTAGAGGGCTTAACTCAGTTTAGAAGGTAGTACATGTTCTAAGTCTAACTGAAGCCTCCATTTATGATCAAACACGTTATAAGCTATCTGATTTGGACATGCTCTGCTATGCTTGGTTGTTATCTGGAATTTAGTCCAATCCTGACATCTCTTCTGAAATCCTATACTGTGGGATTACTTGGCGCAGGTGGTAGTGTGTAAAAAGCCCAGAAGTAATAATACATAAATTCAAAAAAAACATACTATCTCCAGGATTCCCCTCCGTTATTTATGGTAACAAATATCACAAGCGCTCCTGGGCATACCTTTTTATCGTATAATATAAAAAATATGGAAGAGGGGGAATCAGGTATGAACAGAGGTCGAATTAGTTGTCTATTAGTCCTTGTGATGACCATCGCGCTTTTATTTGGGCCAGGGATAAGTCCTGCTAAAGCAGACACGCTTTTTAGTCTTAGTGCTCCCGGTTCTCTAAATGCAGATC
>JAXDBN010000212.1:0-4405 GCA_034678805.1 Syntrophomonadaceae bacterium | reverse complement strand
CACCAGGCGTCAAAACTCCCATGCAGACCGGTATGACCTTTGCCCTGGAACCCAAGCTGGTATTTCCGGAGGGGGCGATCGGAACTGAAAGTACCTATGTTATGACTGACAGCGGGCCGGAGTGTTTAAGTATTACCCCTTCAGAAATTACCTACATTGAATAGGTAATTGGCCGGGCTGCAGATTCACAAGGTGCAGGTATTACCAGTTCTGAATGATAATTATGATAAACAGTTCTTTCCATAATAATTTAGGGCATAACTGACGCTGGAGGTGGTCAAGTCAAGGAAGAAAGGTGTTTGATTCGATAATGGGTCGGGGACCATGGTCTATTCCAAGACACTTCTCATGATTGAACAAGGCGGAAAAATGGAGGGGGGACTCAATGCATGCGTAGGAAATTAATGAGCCTTTCACAAGCAGCAGATCTGGTTGAGGACAACATGTTGCTGAGCATGGGCGGAAATGCGATGCATCGCAATCCGGTCGCGTTTGCCCTGGCCTTGACCCAGAAACCGGTCAAAAACCTTAAATTTTGCGGAGCAGCGCCAGGTATCGCCACCGATATTCTTATGCCCCAGGCTGATACTGTTTATTTCGGCTTTTTCGGCCTGGAGAACGAAGCCGGCCTGGCCCCGGGTATGCGCAAGGCGATTGAGAAGGATGGTACTCTAAGGGTGATTGAGGGATCCTGAACGGCTATGATTAATGCTCTCCGGGCGGGAGCATACGGGATTCCCTTTATGCCGGTAGCGGGAATGTGGGGCAGTGATCTGGTCGCCATTCGCCCCGAATTCTACAGTATAATGGCCAGTCCTTTTGACGGGGCGGAGGTTGTTTGTGTAAAAGCGCTGGTCCCGGATATTGCTGTCATTCATGTTCAGGAAGCGGATCAGTACGGCAATTGCCGTATTTTAGGCCCCAGTTATCAGGATGTTCTGTTAGCCAGGGCGGCTAAAAAGACTATTATCACGGCCGAAAGAATTGTTGGCACCTACCGAATGAAAGAGGAGCCAAAACTGACGGCTATTCCTCACTTCCTGGTCGAAGCAGTAGTGGAAGTACCGGAGGGGGCTAAACCTGGTATCTGTTATCCTGAATATTTAACCGTTGATTGGCCGGTTCATAAAGAATACCAGAACGCCGTTAAAAATGGGCAAGTACCACAGTGGGCAGCGACAATGTTAGAGGGGAGGCTGTAAACATGGAATACGGTAAACCTGAAATGATGGCCGCCGCTATTATCCGTGAGATCAAGCCGGGGGATGTAGTATTTCATGGCCTGGCCTCATCCACCCCTATGGTGGCGATGAAAGCAGCCAAGGCGCTGGGCATCGAGTTTACTTATGTCACCCTCAGTGACGGGGTCGATCATGATTATAAAAATGCCCCGTATATAGCCTCTACCCTGACGGAAAATACCTATACCGGCTCGGTAGCTGTTTTTGGTTTGGACGAGATATTTGACCTGTTTGCTTCCGGCAAGGGGGACATCGCCTTTCTATCCTGCCTGCAAATGGATAAAGAGGGGCGAATAGCCATGTCTTATCTGGGCGGGGACTATGAACACCCCAAACTGCGCGGGCCAGGAGGAGCTGGCAGCGCCACCCTGACCCCGGTTACACCCCGGACGACTATATGGAAAACCCAGCATGACACCCGTACCTTCGTCGAACATGTGGATTTCGCCACCACCAGACCGGCACTGGATAAAGATTTCACCGTTGTTACGCCTTTATGCATTTTCAGAAAGCCGGCCGGGGAAAAATGTCTGAAACTAGATTGCATATTCCCCTATACCACTATTGAAGAAGTCAAGGCCAACACCGGCTGGGTAATCGACGAGACCGAGGTACCGGTAATGGAGCCGCCAACCGGGGAAGAATTGGCGGCTATAAAACTGGTGGATCCCAATAACATTCTGGGTTACGAATTCAAATAACATAAAACGACAGGCATTCAGAGGGGGCGGGTTTCGCCCCCAATTATTTTTGGGTAAATTTTTCGATAACACCCTTTGGTAAAATAATTCATCATTCCTTCACAAACCCTTCATAAATCTGACGTAATCCGGTGGTAGATTAATCTTAATCAAATTACCAGGAGATTTGTGAGAAGGAGTGCTTGTATGAAAAAAAATTTCGTGGCAATAGCAGTGCTGGCCGCAATGCTGGGTTTTCTAGGGGGAGGATGGTATTTTACCAACCATCCCGCCAGCCAGAATATACTGACTAATGCGCTGAGTGATAAAGCCAACGCCAGCGAAGTTTCCCAGACCACCACCTATAATGCAGCCGACATTGTGGAGCAGGCAGGACCGGCAGTGGTGTATATTGAAGCAACCGGAACCTCTGCTGTTGGAGATCCCCGTTTTAGAATCTATGGATTTAACCTGCCCAGTCAAACTCAACAGGCTACTGGGACAGGGTTCATAATCCAGGCCGACGGTTATATTCTAACCAATCAGCATGTTATAAACGGTGCCCAAAGCATAAAAGTCCAGGTGCAGGACCGAGATGATCCCTATACTGCCAAGGTGGTGGGCGAAGACTATGACCTTGATCTGGCGGTGCTGAAAATTGATGCGGATAACCTACCGGTTCTGGCTATGGGAGATTCGGATATTATGCGGTCGGGTGACCCGGTGATAGCCATAGGCAATCCCCTCGGCCTGGATCATACTGTAACCACTGGGGTTATATCCGCCAAGGGCCGTCCGATAACCATCGAAGACCGCAACTACAGGAACCTGATCCAAACTGATGCTGCCATTAATTCCGGCAACAGCGGGGGTCCCCTGATCAATATGGCAGGCCAGGTGATAGCTATCAATACTGCCGTCAGTACCAGTGGGCAGGGGATAGGTTTTGCCATCCCGATTAATACCGCCAAGGATGTAATTAATCAGCTGATCAGCAACGGCAAGGTGGAGCACCCATTCTTGGGTATAAGTATGACCGATCTGAATAACAGTACAGCCTCACAATTTGGAATAGGTTCCGGGGTCAAGGGGGTAGTCATTGTCAAGGTGGAAGACACCAGTGCAGCCAGCGCAGCAGGATTGAAAGCCAAGGATATTCTGCTCAGCATTGATGGGCAAGCGATGACCAGTACCACCGATGTCCAGAATTATATCGCCCAGCAATCGGTAGGGAAGTCAGTCCAGCTGAAGATCCTCCGTGGCTCCAATGAAATGACTCTAACTGCCAGCCTGGGTTCCAAATCATAAAGGAATAGCTTGGGTGAATAGGCGGCAGGCTTTATATCAAGAAGGATAAAAACGGGCCGAAAATAGACATGGGCTACAAATAAGATACAATTATAGGTAATCCGGGGAAAAGGCTTAACGTGCGTGACGATTACCGGGATGGTCGTCAGAATGATTCGGATACCCCGGGCAGTTCCTACTTGTGACTGAAGTGAAAGAAGGGACAACATGGCGAAGAACATATTAGTGGCTGATGACGAAGAGAGAATGCGGAGACTGGTATGCGATTTTCTGCATAAAGCCGGTTACCATACCTATGAAGCCGCCAATGGACGCCAGGCCTTACAGATATATGCGGATCAGGAGATAGACCTGCTGATTTTGGATGTAATGATGCCGGAATATGACGGCTGGGCGGTTTGCAGGGAGATACGCAAGAACTCAATCGTGCCGATTATTATGCTTACTGCCAGGGGCGAAGAAGCCGATGAGTTATTTGGTTTCGATCTGGGTGCGGATGAATATATTGCCAAACCATTCAGCCTGCGTATACTGGTGGCCCGGGTCCAGGCGCTATTGAGGCGGGCCGAAAACAAGGCCCCGCAAATGCTGCGGAGCATGGGCAGTCTTAAAATAGACGAGCTGGGTCATTATATATATGTAGATGAAAAACCGGTTGACCTCACCCCCAAGGAATTTGAACTGCTCCTTTATTTGGCGGACCATGCCGGGCGCGCCCTGAGCCGGGAGCAGATCCTGAATGCGGTGTGGAACTATGATTACTATGGGGATGTACGCACAGTTGATGCCCATATCAAGAATATCCGCCTTAAGCTGGGATCCAGGGGTGAATATATCCAAACCGTACGCGGGGTTGGTTATAGGTTCGAGGTCATGTCATGAAAATGTCAATCCGCACCCGTCTTTTTGCTACCGTCAGCCTCCTGGTGGTATTTTTCGTGACCTTTTCCTGGTTGATGAACTCTACCTATCTTGAGAAGTATTATATATTCCAGAATAAAAAACAATTGATTGCGGCTGCTGAAAAGATTGATGCCAATTACCGGGGCAATATTGACGATTTAGCTGCAGAGATTGAAAAACTGGAAAGAAACACAGGACTGAATCTGCTCATCCTGGATCCGAATCTTAATCTTAAGTATTACTCTTTGGGACTGGACGGATCCAATTCTTCCG